>CAZJIN010000280.1:0-4558 GCA_964545955.1 uncultured Sediminispirochaeta sp. | reverse complement strand
CCCCGGGATACGTGGGGTATGATGAGGGAGGACTTCTCACCGTCGCGATTCGCAAGCAACCCCACGCGGTTCTTTTACTTGATGAGATCGAGAAGGCCCATCAGGATATTTACAATGTTCTGTTACAGATTATGGACTATGCCACCCTTACGGACAACAGCGGACGGAAGGCTGATTTTCGCAATATCGTGTTGATCATGACGAGCAACGCCGGGGCACGGGAGCTTGACAAACCCATGATCGGGTTTGGCGCTCAATCAGTCACTGAGGGGGCTATTCGTGAAGCCGTGGAGCGCACCTTCAGTCCCGAGTTCAGAAATCGCCTCGACAAGGTGGTGAGGTTCAATCGACTTCCCACGGAGGTTGTTTTGAAGATCGTGGACAAGGAGATCCGCGATTTTCGCGTTCAGCTTCGGGAGAAGAACGTAGAAATTGAGGTCACCGACTCCGCCCGTGAATGGTTCGCGGAGAGCGGATATTCCGCGGAATTCGGGGCGCGAAATATATCAAGACTGATCCAGGAGAAAATCAAGGATTTCTTTGTGGATGAAGTCCTTTTCGGCAAGCTCCAGAACGGCGGAAAGGCCGTGGTAGAGTATGAAAAAAATGATATTGTGATTCATGTTAGATCTGATTGACGTTCCTTATCTTGAACTGGACCAGTTCCTTCCCTTTGATCTCAGGTATATCGCACCGCCCGGGATTGTGGGCAAAAACGGAAACCTCTCTCCGGGAATGCTGTTGTCGGCCTATCGGCAGGGAATTTTCCCCTGGTACGACGAAGAGAGTCCAATTCTCTGGTGGAGTCCCGAAAGGCGCTTTGTCATCGAGCCTGAGAATCTCCACGTATCAAAGTCGATGCGGAAGGTCCTGAGGAGAAAGGAATTTTCCATTACCGTGGACACTGCTTTCCCCGAGGTAATTCACTCCTGCGCCTGTGTGGAGAGAAAAGATCAGGACGGCACATGGATCGTGCCGGAAATGGAAGAGGCGTACAACCACCTTCATACCTTGGGCTTTGCCCATTCAGTGGAAGTCTGGAAAGGGCCGAGGCTTCTGGGCGGATTGTACGGGGTATCCCTGGGCAGGGTGTTCTTCGGTGAATCGATGTTTTCCCGTCGGAGCAACGCCTCAAAGATCGCCTTCATCCTTCTCCTTTATGGATTGCGGGAAAAAGAATTCCGGCTCTTCGATTGCCAGGTACATACCGAACACCTTGAGCAACTAGGCGCCTATGAGATCACCCGTGAAGAGTTCCTCCACAGGTTGACCTATGATGTGAGTTTCCCGACAATTCGGGGAAGTTGGAGTGGGTGGCTGGATCTTGAGGATACGGTGGCACGTTTGTTTTCAAAAAAAACGGGCCAGTGAGAACGCGAGGGGAATGGTGAGAATACTCAGGATGGTTGAGATAATCACAATGCTCCGGGCTTCCTCGGAGGGTGCCCCGTATCTGAGGGGAAGTACATAGGAAAATACCGCGGAGGGAAGGGCTGACGCAACAATCACCGCCGTGCCGGTAAGGCCTTGCAGGTTGAAGAGCATCACAGCTACTATTCCGATCACGGGTCCGATTGCCATTCTGAGAAAAATCCCCCATACCACATGAATATTGACTGTGGGTTTTTTTGAACTGAGGGAACAACCGACCACAAAAGCCGCAAGGGGCGCCGCCGCGGTTCCTGCAAAGGTGCAGGTATCCAGTAGCACCGCGGGGAGGGGAATTTTCAGAAGGTTTGCGGTGAATCCAAGTACGACCGCCCATAGGATGGGTGAGAGCAGGGAGAGGCGAAGTCCCCGCAGGTTAAAACCTCCCCCCAGGATAAAGAAGCCGAAGGTAAAGAGGAAGAGGGTCTCTATCTGGTCGAACACAATAATAATATTCATGGCCTCATTCCCGCCCCACAGTTGCATGAGGGGAATACCGATGTAGCCCGAATTCATAAAAATCACCGGAAGTGCTATTCTTCGTAGTTCCGTTCCCGCAAGGCGACTGTAGAGAAGTGAAACAGCGTAGAGTGAAATAATGATAAATATCACCGTGCCGAGGAGGTTCAGCATTTCTCCCGCTTCAATGTTCGAGCGATAGAGACTTCCGAATACCAGAAGGGGCATAAAAAAATCGGTAAGTATCCTTGTAATGCTTTCCTCATCGATGGAGAACCAGCTTGAGAGACACCAACCTCCGGCAATTACTACAAAGAGGGGAAGCACTATTCTGAAGGTAGTGAGAAAATCAACCGTCATTTGTAGAAAATGCTGTCGCCGATAAATTCCCTCAAAATCGAATCGTCCGGTACCATGTGAGAGGGAATGGCGGAGAAGTTTTCCAGAAAGGACAGAAGTCGCCGTGCTTCATTGTACACCTCGTCATGGGCTTTCACCGTTTTCAGGAGTGGTTCGACGTAGGGCTTCAATACCGCCAACTCGTAGTCCAGGGCGGAATTGAAAGCGGAGTTTGCCTCGTTCTGGTAAGGAAAAATGTTTCTATTCTCACCTCTGCGGACGGACTCCCACATATTAAGTGTACCGAGGGCTGAATTCCCCCTGAACTGGTGATCCCTGACAATGCGCCGGATGAGTCGGTTATCGGTGGTTGATATCCTGTTGTGATCGTCGAGGTTGAGCTGGGTAAGGGCGGAGATATAGACTCTGTATTTTCGTTCCTCCGGAATATTGGGGGTGAGATCGGGATTAAGGCCGTGGATCCCCTCCATGAGAAGAATGCTGCGGGAGGAAAACTGGAGTTTTGTTCCCTGTTCTTTTGGTCTCTGATTTACAAAATCAAAGATGGGGATTTCTACTTCATCTCCTTTAAAAAGGGAGAGAAGGTGTTCGTTCAGCAGCTCGACATTGAGGGCATGGAGGTCTTCAAAGTTGGGCTTGCCGAACTCGTCTGTCGGGGTCCGGTCAATGGGAAGAAAATAGTCGTCCAGGCCGATAATAATTGGGTTAAAACCCAGAACCCGCAACTGAATTCCCAGACGCCTGGTGAAGGTTGTTTTTCCCGATGAAGAAGGACCTGCGATGAGGACAACCTTTACGGAATCCTTCCGTTGGTGGATATGGTCGGCAATGAGGGAGATTTTTTTTTCGTGAAGGGCTTCCGCGACCTGAATGAAATGCTGAATTTCTCTTTGCTCGATGAGCTTGTTGAGATGACCGGTGCAGTTCACGTTGAGGATTTTTCCCCACGCCTTATATTCCGTATAGATCGAGAAAAGGACGGGGTTATCCTGAAACGTATCGACCCGGTCCGGGGTTTTAGCCTGGGGAAAACGCAGGAGAAAGCCGGGGGCGTAGTTGTGTAGCTTGAAAATGTGCAGAAGGTTTGTATTTTGAACCAGGGGTTCATAGGAGAGATCAAAAAAATCGCCACAGCTGTAAACGGGAATTTTAGGATCATTTTTGTAGTGAAGCAGCAGCAGGGTTGCCGATAGACCTTCCTGTTCCAGATATTCCAGGGTCTGTTCATAGGAGAGTACCATGCGTCGAATAGGAAGCGACTGCTTTGCGAGCTCAACCATTGTTTTTTCAAGAAGAGTTACATCTTCATCCGAAATAGAAGGCATTCCCTCATAGTAATAGTAAAACGCATCTCCAAGGGAATGTCCGATTATTAGATGCCGGTCGGGAAAGACCTGTCGAGAGGCCATCGCCAACAGAAAACTGAGGGACCTTCTATAGATACGGTTTCCGTAACGACTGTAAAGCCGTATCGGCTTTACTTCCCCATTAATTTCAACTTTATAAGAGAGGGAGGTGAGGGTGTTGTTGACCATAGCCGCGATAATGGGATTTTCATTGTAGTTGTCCATTCCCTTTTCAAAAATAGTGAATACCGGGGTTCCATAGGGATATTCACGTTTTTCACCGTCTTCGAGAATTACTTCGATGGTTTGCATGGGTGCTCTCCTTTCTACACTTGTCTCCGAAGGGAGACTGTTTTGTGAGCAGTTTGATCCACGGGCCCGGCCCGACGAAATTCGGCTTTGGTTCTACTATGTGTTCAAGTTCGTGAAGATTTTCCAGGGATTGGGGTTCGAGATAGTCCGCTCTTTTAGTTCTGATTCCTTCGGGTTTTAGGTAGTCCATAGTGCTTCCTTACTCATTGAAAAGTTCCAGCTGCTTGGGGTGGCTCCCTTCGGTTTGCGCGGTGGAAGTCCTCTTCGAAAATTCCAGGCTTTCCTTCCGTTCTCTTTTCCAGGGGAGAGACGCGGAGGAAGAGAATACCTGAAAATCGGTTTCCGCGAGTCCCTCGAGCCAGCTGAAAGGGTCTGCCGTATCAGGAAGGATGTGTCCGGGAAAAGCGGCACCCCCCTTCTGAACAGCTGAACCGTCATTCTGCCGGTGGAGCTCATCCTCGATTTTCCATATGAGGGATATAAGACTTCGGGAGTAATTATCATCTTCTCTCATCTGTTTAAAACTACCTTCGTCGAGGCAGGACCTGACATTGTCGGCAATGATGGAGAGGATTGCCACGATTTCTTCCCGATTGATGAGATCTTCACCGAGACGACCGATGGCGAATCTGGGCCAGAAGAGTATTGAAATA
>CAZJIN010000279.1:0-4560 GCA_964545955.1 uncultured Sediminispirochaeta sp. | reverse complement strand
TGCTTGAGGATGGTGATTTCACGTATAGAGATGCCCTGCACGGCGCGTTGGTGAAATTTGACCCGTCCCTGTTTATGGACAGATTGATAGATATCATCTCCGCCGAGCGTGAGGAGTATCCCCATACGGTACGTATTTCCGCGTTCAAGGTACTGGGTATGCTGGGTCTGCCCTACTGTCTGCAGATAGTTCTGGAACACATGCCCATCCTCCCTCTGAAGCAGGCACGGGAGTTCGCCGTACATCTGTCACGGCATAGTGGGGCCGAATTCGTGAAACGGGTGCTCAGCGTACTCGAAGGAGACGACGGAAAAGTCCGAGCGGCGGTCATCGCGGCTATCCCCGCGACCGAGAAGAAGGAGTTCGTGAAGCCTCTCAGGGATGCCCTGAGTGACGCGGACCCGGATGTCCGAAGCGCCGCGGCGTGGGCCCTTCTGGAATACGGGGATACCCGCTCTACCAAAGAGGTTCGTGAAATGCTGCGGGATCCCGTGGAAAGCGTCCGATGCGAGACTGCCCGGGCCCTTGGTGAATACGGAAACGCATCATCGCTTTCCTATTTCAAAGACTTATGGATCGATGAAAACGAGGTGGAGAGTGTAAAGTATGCCGCCATAGAGGGCCTTCGCGCGTCCTCCCTTCCCAAAGCGGTAAAAATACTCGTCGGTTACCTGAAGAACTGTGAATCCCCCGGGATGGTTCAAAAAATAATCGATGCGCTTTCCCGTAAACGGGAGAAGAAGGAACTCGCCGAGCTGATTGAACAGTTGAAGGATGGGGATAGCGACATACGTTCCGGAATAATGCAGGCCTTTGAGCGGATGGGGCTGGAAGCGGAGGCCATGCTTGTGGAGCTCCTGCGGGAGGATATTGTGTCTCTGCGTCCCCATATTACTTCGGTCCTGGAGGAAACCGGGTTCATTGACTATACCGTACGCAAGCTCTCCCACAGGGAACCTCAGGTCAGAAGAAACGCCGCCGAGTTGCTTTCATTGATCGGTACCGCGGCGGCCTTCCGGGGTATAGTATTGGCGGCCAGAGATCCGGACGAACAGGTGCGTGCCATGGTCACCCGGGCCCTGGAACGTCTGAACAGCAAGGAGGGGCGGGAAATCCTGGAAAAACTCCGACAGGACCCGGACAGGAAGATCAGAAAATTCACCCTTTGGGCCCTGGAGCGAATGGACGCGAAGTGAGGCTTTCATGAGTACCTAAAATCATATTGAGGTTGAGCGGAGCGGATCCACGCGCGCGGTGAGGGGCTGATGTGGAGGGCTGACGTGGTGCCCCCTGATGCACCGAGGTGCCCCGTGGTTTAAATCTTTTGGACAAACACGGACTTCTTAGATTATACTTTCCTTCCTGGAGGTTGGGATGAATCAGAAAAAAAAGATTTTTTTTCTCGTACTGTATTTCGGCTTACCCCTTGCCGTTGTCACGGTTCTACTTGTGCAGGATGTGTCCATCGTCTCCGATCCTGTGTTGTTTTTCTCCATGTGCGCCGGTATCGCCGGATTTACCTGGCTGTTGCTGCAACTGGTCCTTAGTGCCCGCATACGGTTGATTGAAGAAAACATCGGTCTGGATCGGCTTCTCGCGTTCCACAGGACCATGCCGGTGGTGAGTATCGGCTTGCTTTTAGTCCACGGGGGAGTGAAGTTTCTCTATTACCCGACTTCCCTGGTGAAAATAATCGGCACGCTCGCCTATATCGGGTTCATATTTGCCGGAATATTTTCGGTTTTCTTTCTGGCCGGAGGAGGGGGCCGGATAGGAAAACGCCTCCGTGATCTGGTTTCTAAAAAATTCGGCGTACAATATCAAGCCTTCAAGTCAATGCACAACCTCACTTTTCTGTTGTCGGTGCTTGTCTTTATCCACGTATTTTATTCTGGTCTTGCCGTGTATACCCCCTTTCTCCGGGGGTATTTTCTCGGAATATTCCTAGTTTCCACGGCTGCTTATATATACCACAAAGTGATACGACCACGTAATGCCCGGGTGTTTGAAGTCGCGGAAGTCCTCACACCTTCGAAAAATATTACCACCCTCCGTTTTACACAGGAAAAGGGGCCACCGGACCAACATATTCCCGGGCAGTTCGCTTTTTTTCGTTTTCCCGAAGGATTTCCAGGGCCTGAAGAACATCCTTTTACCATATCAGGATTCCCGGAACTGGAGATAACCGTAAAGGCGGTGGGTGATTTTACCGGTGCTCTTTCGAGACTCGAGCCCGGTACTCCTGTAAAGGTCGACGGTCCCTATGGTGTGTTCTCATACCGGAATTTTTCACGAGAGTATCCCCTGGTCTTCATTGCCGGGGGGATAGGAATCACACCTTTTCTCAGTATGCTCCGTGGTTTGGATCGGGATGCCGGAGATCGAATACCCCTGCTGATCTGGAGTGTCCGACGGGAAGAGGACCTGGTGTATCTCGATGAGTTAGGTCGAAACTGCAGGGCAATCCCGGTGGTGGAGGATGGCGCAAATTGGGAAGGTCGTCGGGGTCGTATCAATACCCTGGTGCTCGAGGAGGCGGTGCCGGAGCAAACTCTCCGTGAAGCCCTCTTCTTTCTCTGTGGACCTCCGCCTATGATGAAATCGGTAATGGGAGATCTGAAGAAGCTTGGAGTACCGAAGAAGAAAATAATCATGGAACGTTTCTCCCTGTAGCTCGTGGAAAAAATTTAGGTTTTCTTGAGACGGGGACCTTCTTTTTCTCAGAACCTGATACCCGCGGAGAGTTTTGCGGAAAGGTAGGAGTGAAGGATGTTATACCCCAGGGTAACCCTGAGTATCGGCCGGGATAGTCTCTTCAAGAACAGGTGTTGTCCGATTCCCGGTCCGAAATAGAACTGGGTATGTTCCGAGTCAGGCCTGAAAACTCCGCCTTCCAGGAAGGTGAAGAAGGTGAGGGTCCCCCAGGGCATATCTTTGAGCGGAATTTCGTAGGCCCCAATGGTGGAGGTGTAAAGGAGATCAACGCTTTTTTTGGGCGGAAGAAGGTAGTGGCCCGGGCCCTGGAGAAAGTCCTTCAACGCGGAGGGAACGGGGTTGTAACCGGCTCGAACTGCCGTCTGCAGACGGTGGTCTCCGAGGGGATTTGAGTTTCGTTCAAGGTTCAGATGACTTGTATACGCGTGAACGTTGTCTACAATATGCTGGGTACGAGAGGCGGTCAGGGTAGCCCTTATTCCTTCATCGAAAAAATATACAAAGTAATAGTTATCGTACTCGAACTTGGTCCCGGTACCTATCAGTTCCGCCCTATCCGGCGGCTCTAGGTTTTCCTTCCAGGTCGTATCTACATCAAACATATCGTAGAAAAGGAGAAAGGTTGGACGGAACCGGGCGTCGGTCTGAAAACCCCACTGCATTTCGAGATGGCCCGAATAGCCCCTAAACCTTCGGATCGGTGATTCGTCGGCGAAGGTCTGGGTCCGAGTTTCAAATTTACCCCTGAAGAGTATTTCCATTTTCTGGTTTCGTCCCTTCAGCTCGGGGTTTTTGTACTTGATAAAACCGTTCAGTCCTCCCGCCTGCCAAACCTCTGAGTTGAATCGTTCGGCGGAGATAGCGACCGGATCCTCCCTGAAAAAAGCCCCCCCTGAGTACACATCACTTTCCGAAAGCCTGAAAGAGGGAAGGCCCAGGGCTTGTTTTTTTTCCTTCAGAGAAAGGGTCAGTATAATTCCGTGCATGGTAGGTCGATAAAAAATCTCCGCCTGTGAAAAAAGCCCTGTTTCGGCCAGGTTTTTTTTTATAAGCTCGGGATTGACCGAGGCAAGGTGTTCTCCTGAGCGGATATCCATAATGGCACGGACGATGTGTTTATTCTGTTCACACACACCCTCTATAATTAAGCGAACAACTTTTTGTCCTCCCCTTTTATCAATCGTGTCCCGGGTGAGGGGCATGGGACCCGTGTACCAGATGATTTCGGAGGTGACCGGAGCCGAAGGCAGTAAACCCAGGCTGAGACAGAGAAATACCGATATCATAAGTTTTTGTCGAGTTACCACGGCCCAATTTTAATGAAGACACGGGAAGAATTAAAGGGTATAATTGCCGTGTTTGATGGGGTTAGATTTTTTCCGGACAGGCAGGCTTATGAAAACAATTAGATATGTACTTTCCATAATTCTTCTTGCCGGTGCGGTCCAGGCGGTGTCGGCACAGTTTACCGCGGAGAATCGCTTAATCGTCGATTTTGCCTGGTATCCCGCCAATCTCGAGGGCTACAAAATCACAGGGTATTCACCTTTAGACTATTCTACGGTTCCAGCGGAAGATTTTCCTCTCCCCGGGGACGAAAGCAGGGACCTCGGAGGGCAGGCTTTTGAGGGACAGGTGAAGTTCGTCCATTCCCTCAGGATGCCCTGGATGAGTGGAACGGGACCTCTTACTTCGGGGAATAGCCTGGAGGTACAGTTGCGTGGTGAGATTTCTCCCGTATCGGTTAATACGGTGGTTCGTACGGTACTCACCCCCCTCGCGGTGCTCAAGCTTGACGCCGCCTTCTCACTCGGTACAGGGTGGACCCTGGTAGGGCTTAATGGG
>CAZJIN010000278.1:0-4561 GCA_964545955.1 uncultured Sediminispirochaeta sp. | reverse complement strand
CGTATTTTACTATGCTGCGCTCAACCTCACACGGAACAGGTACACTGTATATCAGGATGGACGGATACCCCTCGGTGATCAAAGCTCCGGATCGTTTTATGATTTCAAGGTAGAACTCGGATGTGGTGTCCGGGCCAAGGCCGCCGACTATTCCTACGGTTTTCATGCTGATACCTTACGAAGAAAGGGAACCGCCGTCAATCCTCTACGAACGGTGCCGTCAGCCAGATCTCCCTCGTAGCTCCCCGCGAGCGCCCTGTAGCTCCCCGCGAACACCCGTTGTGGTCCAATGTAATCCAACATTGTTTTTTCGTTCAATGAATTTTCTGTTCACTATATCAAATTTTATTTCCACATATTCAAATTCAATGGTATAATACACACATATTATTCAGATTTAGATCTAACCACCGAGGAGGAGACTTTGGAAGAGAAAACCCTTCTACTCTTAGGCGACGAAGCTGTCGCTCAGGGAGCTCTCGATGCGGGAATATCCGGATTCTACGCCTATCCGGGAACTCCATCCACAGAGATCATGGAATTCGCGCAGCACTCAAAACAGGCGGCGGAGGGATCCGTGCATCGGACCTGGTCGGCCAATGAAAAGACCGCCGTTGAAACGGCGATCGGGATGAGCTACGCGGGCAAACGGACGATGGCAATGATGAAGCACGTCGGCTTGAATGTGGCCGCGGACGCCTTCGTCAATTCCGGTATAACCGGTGCCCATGGGGGCGTGATAATCACCGTAGCCGATGATCCCGGCATGCACAGTTCCCAGAATGAGCAGGACAGTCGATTCTACGGAAAATTCGCCATGATTCCAATTCTCGAGCCGAGTACCCAGCAGGAAGCATACAATATGTGTTTTTCCGCCTTCGACCTCTCGGAAAAATACCAGCTTCCAGTAATGCTCAGACTCACCACCCGTATAGCCCACAGCCGGGCGGGCATACTGCGAAACACAGCCCTTCCACAGAAGGAAATGTCCCTGCCCGGGGACAAAAGACAGTTCGTCCTCCTCCCCGCCATAGCCCGCAAGCGCTACAGAAGCCTTCTGGAAAAACAGGCCGCCCTGGAGGAAGAGTCCTTCAACTCTCCCTACAACAGCTACATCGATGGATCGGACAAAAGCCTGGGAATAATCGCAAGCGGAATCGCCTATAACTACGTTATGGAGAATTTCCAGGATCGGGAATGCCCCTTTCCCCTCTTGAAACTCTCCCAGTACCCCGTTCCCCGCAGGTATATTGAAAAGATGGCGGACGAATGTAATGAGATCCTTGTAGTGGAAGATGGAATGCCGGTGATCGAAGAGATGCTCCGGGGGACCCTTGATCGGGGCATCAGAATCAAAGGCCGCATGAGCGGTGAACTTCCCCGTGACGGTGAACTCAATCCGGGCCTTGTACGCAGTGCCCTTGGACTTCAGGCGCGGCCCGCGGCGGCAATCCCCGAACTGATAGCACCGCGACCGCCCGCACTCTGTCCCGGATGCAGCCATATAGATTCCTACAACGCCATCAATGAAGCGATCAAGGAGGTCTACGGTGACGGACACGTCTTTTCCGATATAGGATGCTATACCCTTGGAGCGCTCCCACCCTTTGAGGCCATCAACAGTTGTGTCGATATGGGGGCCTCCGTCACCATGGCAAAAGGCGCGGCCGATGCGGGAATTTTCCCTTCAGTCGCAGTTATCGGTGACTCTACCTTCACCCACAGCGGTATGACGGGCCTCCTGGACGCGATTCTGGAGAATACCAACTTAATCGTTTTTATCCTGGACAACTCCACCACCGCCATGACCGGAGGTCAGACGAGCCACGCCACCGGTCGTCTCCATAAGATCTGTGAAGGCCTCGGGGTTGATCCGCGGCACATCAGATCAATCATGCCGAAACGTAACACCCACGACCAGTTCGTAGGGATAATAAAGGAAGAGCTGGAGCACGAAGGGGTATCCGTGATTATTCCCTCCCGGGAATGCGTGCAGACCCAATTGCGCAGGGCAAAGCAAAAAAAGAAGGGGGCAAAATGATGAAGCTTGATATAATTCTGGCGGGTGTAGGTGGCCAGGGAATTCTCTCTATAGCCACCGTAGTCGGATCCGCGGCTCTCGAATCGGGATTGAACCTCAAACAGGCGGAGGTCCACGGGATGAGCCAGCGGGGGGGAGATGTACAATCCCACCTGCGAATTTCTGATCATACCATCCACAGCGACCTGATTCCCGAGGGTGATGCCGACATTATCCTTTCGGTAGAACCCATGGAAAGCCTGCGCTACCTGCCTTTTCTCTCTCCCGAGGGCTGGCTGGTTACCAACACCACCCCCTACAAAAATATAAGCAATTACCCCGACCTGGACGGAATTCTCGGTGAAATAAAAAAGGTGCCCCACCATGTCGCTATCGACGCGGACGGGATCGCGAAGGAACTGAAAAACAGCCTCGGAATGAACATGGTGATGACCGGAGCGGCCTCACTTTTTATGGACATCGATTTTGAGCAGATCAAAAACGGTATCCGACGGATCTTCAGCCGAAAGGGTCAGGAAATCGTCGACAAAAATATTGCCAGCCTTGAAGCCGGTCGCAGTTTCGCCGAAGCACATCGTTCAATCTAGGACGGAGGACTATATGGTAGTAAAGGAACTGATTAGCCCAAAATCCGTGGCCGTTATAGGTGCCTCCGGCAATCCCCACAAACCCGGCGGTAAAGTACTGGAGAACCTTCTTGCCGGAGCCTTTAAGGGTCCCCTTTACCCGGTGAATCCGAAAGAGGACACGGTGCAGGGACTGAAAGCCTATCCCTCCGTGGAGAAGATCCCCAAAACGGAATGTGCAATCTTGGCCATCCCCGCCAGGTTCTGCCTCGACGCGGTGAAAACCCTCGCGGAGAAAAAAGGCACCAAAGCATTCATCATTCTCTCGGCCGGATTCAGCGAAGAGAGCCGGGAAGGGGCGGAAATCGAACGCGAAATCGTAAAGGTGATAAAAGCCCATAAGGGCAGTCTGATCGGACCGAACTGTATCGGCGTACTGACTCCCCATTACAACGGGGTTTTCACCACACCGATTCCGAAGCTCGATCCGAAGGGGTGCGACTTTGTCTCAGGCTCCGGGGCAACCGCGGTTTTTATTATGGAAGCCGGAATACCGAAGGGACTCACCTTTTCCAGTGTTTTTTCGGTGGGAAACAGCGCGCAGCTCGGGGTGGAGGAGATCCTCGAATACCTGGACGAAACCTTTGATCCGGACAAGAGTTCCCGGGTTAAAATCCTCTATATAGAAAGCATCGGCAAACCGCAAAAACTCCTCACCCACGCCCGCTCACTGATCGAGAAGGGCTGCCGCATCGCGGCAATCAAGGCCGGATCCTCCTCCGCCGGAAGCCGGGCGGCAAGCTCTCACACCGGGGCACTGGCCGGATCCGATACCGCCGTGAACGCCCTCTTTCGAAAGGCGGGAATTGTCCGCTGCTACGGACGGGAAGAGTTGACCACCCTGGCAGCGGTTTTTCTTCACCCCCCGCTTAGGGGTACACGTATCGCCGTGATCACCCACGCGGGAGGTCCGGCGGTAATGCTGACGGACACCCTGAGCAACGGAGGACTGGAAGTCCCCCCCCTTCATGGAGAAGCCGCGAAGGAATTGAAGGAACAGCTTTTCCCCGGAAGTTCAACGGCTAATCCCATCGATTTTCTCGCTACCGGTACCGCCGAGCAGCTCGGTACTATTATCGACTACTGCGAAAATCGCTTCGACACTATCGACGCGATGGTGGTGATCTTCGGAAGTCCGGGGCTTTTTGAGGTATACGATGTGTACGACGTCCTTCAGGAAAAAATGAAGACCTGCAAGAAGCCGATCTACCCGGTGCTTCCCTCCATTGTGAATGCCCGAGGGGAAATCAATACCTTCATAGAGAAGGGAGGCCTCAATTTTCCCGATGAAGTAGTCCTGGGGAAAGCCCTCACCCGGGTCTTCCACACCCCGGAACCGCGGTCGATCTCAGTCGAAGCGACAACGGTCGATCGTCAGGCGATCCGGCAGGTCATAGCCGCCGCGAAAGACGGGTACCTCTCACCTGAGGAAGTACAGAAGCTCCTCGATGCCGCCGGAATCCCCCGCGCGAGTGAAAGGGTCTGCCGACGGATCGACGAGGCGGTGGAGGCAACCGAAGCCCTGGGCTACCCCCTTGTCATGAAGGTAATCGGTCCGGTCCACAAATCCGACGTGGGGGGAGTGGTCACCAATCTACAGGATGAAAAAAGGGTGCGCCTGGAGTTCGAAAGGATCATGCAGATCAAAGACGCCACGGGGGTACTGCTTCAGCCAATGCTTTCGGGCATCGAGCTCTTCGCCGGGGTGAAGGCGGAGGAAAAGTTCGGTCACCTCATCCTCTGCGGTCTGGGTGGAATCTTCGTTGAAGTACTCAAGGACGTAGCAAGCGGTCTCGCGCCCCTCTCACAGGATGAATCCCTGGATATGATCCGGTCCCTCCAGGGGTATGGAATGATCGCGGGAGCTCGCGGTTCCGAAGGAGTCGACGAAGGG
>CAZJIN010000277.1:0-4565 GCA_964545955.1 uncultured Sediminispirochaeta sp. | reverse complement strand
TATCTATCACATTCCATACACCCAGATAATCACCCTTTATTATGGCTACCAGGTAACCGGTGCCGGCGGGTACATTACTAATCAGGAACTCACCGGACGTGCCGGTCATTGCCATGGAAGAGGTCTCAGCCACGAATACCAGGAAACCAAGATTTCCGTTCTCCAAACCGACGCCGGTAATCGTACCGGAGATATGACCTACAGCCGTGAGATCCAGATCAGGGGCCCTTGTAACCCCTTCTGATTCAACTGCTACATTCAGGTATACCGTTTTCTCCATCGAGTCCGGAGAGGATGCGTATAATGTATAGGTCCCCGACTCCAGATTCTCGATTAAATAATCCCCATTGGCATCAGTCACCACCGACGCAACGACGGTTTTTGAACTCAGAGCCCCTGAAACCAATAGTTCTTGAGATACAGATGTAGTACTGCTGGAATCATCAATCGTTATAACGATCCCTTCGTGATTATCGCTATTGTTAAAAACTACCCGGCCCTGGATCGAACCCGTTGATGAAATAGGAGGATTGTAGGTTGGCGTGGCAATGGAACACCCGGCAAAAATTACCGCTAGAGTGAAGAGCAGGAGAAGTTGAATCAGCGTATTTTTTGATGAATAACTCTGTAAGACACGCCTCCAAGAGGTCCTGGAAACTGTTTTTTTTCTCATTGGAGGAATCCTTTTCACAAAAAATATGTTTATTAATATACCGCATACAGGCCGGAAAAACAGTTTATTTGATGGACACTTAATGCTGAAAAAATCGTATAGCTCTTGCGTCTGGAGGGTATCTATGTCCTTAAAAAATGGAGCTACCCGCCTAATTTCTTCCGCATCCTGGGCGTAAAGCCCTTCGATAAAACGAGTGACCGTGTCACGAGCCGTATCTTTGCCTGAAGGCTCACAGGCAAGACACAGGGCGGCAGCAATAATTATTAAAATGAATTTTTTTGCCATAAACATATGTAACCGCAGGGCAAAGGCCCTGCGGTTGGACTTGTTAATCCTGGTATTTGACTACAGAGCCTTCAATCTTTGCGTGTGCGGGTGTATACAGCCCCAAGGTGAGGCCATTCAGCAGAAGATCAACAAAGCTTGCTTCATACTTCACGGTAACATTTACCGCAGCGTCACTGGAATACTTGTTGATTTCACGGCGAACAGCATCGTAGATAGGATTGTCCATATTTTTAGCGGTCGCATTCAGAATATTCGTACCGCCTGAGGTTCCGAGAAACTCATTCACCATAACACTGGTTTTGAAGTCTCCAACAGTCTGATATGACGGCATCTCTTCGTTCATCTGAATGCCAGAGAGCTGAAAGGTAGTACAAGATGCTACAGATAGCACTAACAGTACTGCGCCTTCAATGGTACTGTTTACATTCAAACCCAGCTTTTACCAGGCTTACAGAAGGAGAAGGTCTATGAACATGACCGCTGTATTAAAAGATAGCTTTGATGGAATGAAGAAGAACTGGATGCACACGTGCGTCCCCCAGCCTCAGATGGCCCAGGCTTTTCTCAACGCCCATCCCGGGGAGAACAAACTTCTCATCTACCCCACCGACCACACCTTCATCGTGAAAACCAACGGTACTTTCTACATGGACCGGGCTATCGAGGAATCTATCTCCCCTTTAGAATCCTAGTTTTGATAAAAAAACCGGCTGTCCAGGTCCCCGGATCGGGGATTGGACTGTCGGTATACTAAAATCTTTGCATAGACGATGGTTGCCTATCGGGCGTTTCGTCTCATTGTTCCTTTGAACTTACTTGAGAAGTCCCTTTTCGATTGCGTATTTCTCAAACACGAAGAGGGTGGTCTTGGTGGCGGCCAGCGCCTGGTAGGAGGAGAGGGTCGACCCGCTGATGGTGTCCACATTGCCGTCCCAATCCTCGTCGTACGTCATCCCGGAAAATTTTCGCTTGATTGCATCCTCGGACATTTTCAGGTGATGATCGTTGTGGGCAATCCAGAAATTCACAAGCTTCGCCCGCTCTTCTGCTATGGCACTACCGCCGTCACGATCATCGCCAGGGGAATCAGCGCAGACAGGCTCCTCCGGATAAAAGCCGCGCCGATGAAACCCAGCCAGGCAAGGATGAAAAGTATGCCTCCCAGGCGATGGGCATGCGCCGGCCCGTTCCAATAGCCCGGGAGTGATCGAGGTACGGGATCACTAAATTTAAGTAAAATGTTTGAATACTTGAAGCACCAGTAAAAAAAGATACTCCTACTATAGTAAGAGGAAGAGACAAAAACACCTGATACCTTCGTTGGATGTATAATTTCCTAGTGAAAGTGGATAAAAAGAGAGTTGAGGAGTTGATACCAACTGATAGAAAAAACTTGTATCCTTCAATATTACAATCTACAATTATGAAAGGAGGTGAAAGTTATGATAAAAAATATTCTCTCCGCTCTGGATGGGTCGCCCGATTCGTTTCAGGCCTTTCGGTACAGTCTGAAGCTTGCTGTGAAGTTGGGCGCGAAGGTTGAGACGATTTTTGTAGTGGATCAGAGAAAGACGCAAATCCCCTTTATGTATGCGGGGGGAAGCTATGATATTACCTATGAACGGATATACATTCCTCCGGATCAGGAGATGAGAAGATTTTATGAAAAGCTGAAGGATGATTTGTACAAGTTCGGAAAGAAATGCAGCGAGGAATGCGTTAAGGCGGGCAGGGATGTCGGTGTAGAGGTAAGTACTTCCATACGAGAGGGGTTTCCCTCGGATGTAATCGAAGAGACGGCCCTCGCAAGTGGTCTGGTGGTGGTCGGGCAGCATGGAGAGAATGCCGGTTTGAAGAAGGAGACAATTGGCTCAACTACGGAAGAGCTGGTCAGAAAATCACCCAGGCCGATAGTGGTGTGCCCTCCGGAGTACAGGGAACCGAAAAAGGTCCTTTTTCCCTATGATGGAAGCCGAGCCGCCGAGAACGCCCTGCAGTTTTATACGGGAAATCTGACCGAGTATATTCCGGGTTTGATTTTTCTATGTGCGGAATGTGAAAAGGAAGAGGAAGAACCGGTTTACCTGAGGGAAATTGAATATCTCAAGCAACACGGGGTACAGGTGACGGTTGCCAGGGAGAGGGATCAGCCGATAGAGGCTATCACAAGGGTATGCGAGAGAGAAGATCCGGATTTAATTATCCTCGGAGCCCATGGGCGGCACAAACTTATGGATTACCTGCTTGGTTCAACCACCATACATGTGATCAGGAAGAGCACTTTGCCGGTGTTGGTGGTGTATTGATAAGATAGTCTGGTGAGACGGTATTTCGAATAACCATAGTGAGTATTGCAAATTTGGGGTATCTCCATTATTCTATTGAGGTTACGGGGAGGCAGCATGGCTGAGGGTGAAGGGAAACAGATACAGCTTGTGACATTTCAGTTAGGTCGTGAACTCTATGGAATAGATATTATGTCGGTGGATGGTATCGTTCGTATAGAAGATGTACGGACCATCCCGAATGCACCGGCATATGTGGAGGGAATATTTAACCTACGTGGAGACATCATACCGATTATCAATCTACACAAGAGATTTCACCTGAAGCAAGCGGATTTGAGCGAAGAGGACAAATTACTTAGCGGATTTATTATTATTGAGATTGATGGAATGAAGCTGGGGGTCGTAATTGATAAGGTTTCCCGGGTGCTGACCGTTGACATGGAGAAAATGCAGCCTCCCCCTCAGATGATTTCAGGAATCGGTGCCGAGTATATACAGGGGGTCTTTAATCGGGATGACGGCTACCTGATCGTTATGGATATACAGAGGCTTTTTGATCCTAAGGAATTGCAACAACTCGGTGATATTACCACATAATCAATGGAGTACCGATGATACCAATTTATAGACCCTCGATCAGACGCAGAGAGATGGACGCGGTTCTTTCCAGTCTAGTTTCCGACAAGCTGACCGACGGGCCCGTGGGGCGTGAGTTCCTGCGTGCCCTGACGACGTATCTTGAACTGGACGCGGGTGTGTTATTGCGAGAGTTTGAGAGGGCTATAGGACTCGCGATAGACGCGCTGGAACTGGAAGAGGGCATGGGTATAATTCTTTCACCCCTTGCTCCGCTATTGTACAAGCAGGTGATTGAGGCCAGGGGGTTTTCCGTTCTCCTCGCGGATGTTGTTGCGGACACCATGACTTTTGATTTGAAGGAAGTTGAGGTGCTTGCCAGTGATCCGAAGTGCGGGGCTATCATCACGGACGCTCCTTATGGCTTTATTCCAGATCTTCACGGGATAAAGGAACTGGGGTTGCCGGTGATAGAGGATATAACTACTACCTTCGGGGCCCATGACGGAAAACGGCGCTGCGGGTCCTACGGAGATGTGGTGGTTATGCGGATGGAAGCGGGGGATTTACTGACTGTCGCAGGGGGGGCCGCGGTTTTTAGTTCCGGAAAAAAATATTCCCAGCGAATCAGGAAGTTGGTGGAGTCCTGGCCTTCGTTTCGGTTTTTGACGGATATGAACAGTAGTCTCGGTACCGCGCAACTGAAGGACCAGGAGAACTTTTTTTTTAGACGGCGT
>CAZJIN010000276.1:0-4566 GCA_964545955.1 uncultured Sediminispirochaeta sp. | reverse complement strand
ATTGGAACCGGTTATGGGATCGGTGACGGTGCGGGCGAAGGAATAGGCGATCATACCGGCCGAGGAGTAGGCCGGGGCACCGGAGGCGGACGCGGTACAGGCCGTCAGGACGGCAGTGGACGCGGTATGGGTGGCGGACAGGGTCGCGGAAAAGGCAGCGGACGAGGAATGGGTCGTCAGGACGGTAGTGGACGTGGAACCGGAAGGGGAAAGGCCAGATAGACCAGAACGGCCTTCTCACCTTTCCCGCCCTGCTTCCCGATTTTAGTTCGGATTAGACCTGAATCGGGGTTCAAACAGGCCCGGCGGTTCGTGTGGCGATCTTCCGAAGGAAGACCGCCCTACTCCCTGCCGGGTCTTCTTTTTCCTGAAGAACTTCTTCTACAGAATATGATATGCCACCGACACCCCGGCAGTCACCACCGCGACCATACTCATCAGTTTGATCAGAATATTCAAGCTCGGACCGGAAGTATCCTTGAAGGGATCACCCACGGTATCACCGACCACATTAGCAGAGTGGACGTCGGAACCTTTTCCCCCGAAATGCCCCTCCTCGACATATTTCTTTGCATTGTCCCATGCTCCACCGGCATTGGCCATAAAAATAGCCAGAATAAACCCGGTCCCCAAGGCCCCTACCAGCACACCCATTACACCGGCCACACCGATAAAAATACCCGACAGAATCGGCATCGCTATGGCCAGTATCGAGGGGAGGATCATCTCAATCTGGGCTGCCTTTGTTGATATGGCAACACATTCGGCATAATCAGGCTTTTCGGTACCCTTCAATATCCCCGGTTTCTCTTCAAACTGACGTCGCACTTCGTTTATCATTTTTTGAGCAGCCCGGCCTACGGAACTCATGGTGATTCCGCTGAAAACAAAGGCCATCATCGAACCAAGAAAGATACCTACCAGCACCTTTGGGTTCATCAGGTTCACCCGAAAGGCGTCGATAAACTCGGCAATGCTCGCGTCCGCCGTCTCGATAACCTGACCACTTCTCAAAGTCAGGCTGGTGAATTCCCCTCCGATGATCTCACTCATCGCCACCTTCACCTCCTGAATGTAGGCGGCAAGCAGGGCGAGGGCGGTAAGCGCCGCAGATCCGATGGCAAAACCCTTACCTGTGGCGGCATTGGTATTGCCGAGGCTGTCCAGCGCGTCGGTGCGGGTTCGTACTTCTTCCCCCAGCTCACTCATCTCGGCATTTCCCCCGGCATTGTCCGCAATCGGGCCGTACGCATCCGACGCGAGGGTGATCCCCAGTGTGGAAAGCATCCCCACCGCGGAAATACCAATCCCATACAGTCCCATAGCGGAATTATCAAAATCCCCCCCCGAGGCGAAAAGAAAAGCAATCAGTATCGCCGCTACGATGGCCAGAACCGGTACTGCGGTTGAGATCATCCCGATCCCCACACCGGAGATGATCACCGTAGCCGGCCCGGTCTTTCCACTCTCAGATATGACCTGAGTAGGATGGTGATGGGAAGAGGTGAAATACTCGGTCGATTTGCCGATCACAATACCCGCAAGCAGACCGGTCACAATAGCCGCGCCAAGCCCCGCCCAGTTGGTTATACCGAGGATATAGAGAATGGCGAAGGAAGCTGCCGCTATCAGGACGGCGCTGATATTCACCCCGCGGGCAAGCGCTGAAAGAAGGTTCTTCTGGGTAGCTTCCTCCTTGCTACGCACCAGGAAAATACCAAGGATCGACAACAGGATTCCAACTCCGGCTATGAGCATCGGCGCGATCACCGCCCTCATCTGTTCCTGATACCCCGCAGTCACGAAGGCGGTAGCGCCAAGGGCCGTCGTTGCCAGAATCGACCCGCAATACGATTCATACAGATCCGCGCCCATTCCCGCGACATCTCCCACGTTGTCCCCGACATTGTCGGCGATGGTGGCGGGATTGCGGGGATCATCTTCGGGAATCCCCGCCTCTACCTTGCCCACCAGATCCGCTCCCACATCCGCAGCCTTGGTATAGATGCCTCCACCGACACGTGCAAAAAGGGCATAGGCGGACGCCCCCATCTCAAAGGTAAGCATGGTCGTGGTAATTATGATGAGATTGTTTCCGTACACCTTGTTGAGAATCACAAACCAGATTGAGATATCAAGAAGCCCCAGCCCCACCACTACAAGGCCCATCACGGCGCCGCTACGAAAGGCGATCTGCAAACCCTGGTTGAGTGATGTACGTGCCGCATGGGTGGTGCGGGCGGAAGCGAGGGTCGCCATCTTCATGCCCAGATACCCCGACAGGGCTGAAAAAAAACCTCCGGTGAGGAAGGCAAAGGGTACCCAGGGATTCTGTACATGCAGAACGTAGGAGAGAAAGGCGAACAACAAGCCCATAACCGCAAAGAAAATCGCCACCACCTTGTATTGCTGACGAATATAAGCCATTGCCCCCTCGCGAACCGCCAGGGCAATCTCCTTCATTCTGCTGGTACCCTCACTTTTTTTCAGTGTTTGTTTGTAGAAGTAGAAAGCCGTCCCCAACGCGATAAGTGAGGTAAACGGAGCCACCCAGAAAAGCGGAGCGATCATAGAAAGCCTCCTTCGTACACATTAAATTGTAATGAATTATATCACCAAATTAGTGTTTCCTTTTTCGAATTTTAAATAAATGAAAAATTTTTTCTTATTGTACATGATGTCGTTATTTCTTACGTTTTCTGTTGAAGCCACAACCGAGCTGAGTCAGTATCAATATAAATAATAGAGCCCGGTGTATTGCGCATCACTGTAGCAGGGCACTTTGTACTCACCTCATCAGTCAATGTGTGATACACAGCATTCTCTTTTGTTTTTCCTGGAACAACACAATACCGGTTTGAAGAGCGCATAAGAGCTGGAATTGTTAAGGTAATTGCATGAGTCGGAACTTCTTCAATGCATGAAAAACAACCGTCATTTACCTGCTGGTGTCGAGATTTCTGATCAAGCTCTACTACTTTTACCAATTTTTTATCTACAAAATTCGCGACAGGTGGATCATTAAAGGCAATGTGCCCATTCTCTCCTATACCCATTATTACAATATCAGGTTGATTTGCCTCAAGTAGTTTTGTATAACGATCACATTCTGCTTCAGAGTCCTCTTCCTCCCCCTGGATAAGGAATTTTTTCCCAATCGGTACTTTATCAAAAAGTGTTTTATTCAGATATGAACGAAAGTTCTGTGGATGGTCCGACGGTAGACCAATATACTCGTCCATATGAAACGCGTGTATTCTAGACCAGGGGATTTCCTTACTTTGACGTAAGTATTTTAAAATATCATTCTGTGACGGTGCAGCTGCGAATACAATACGAATAATATCCTTTTCATCCTTTAGTACGTTAATTCTCGAAATAACATCGGAAGCTGCTTTTTTTCCCATCTCGTCTCGATTTTCAAAACACTCCACCTTTAGTTTATCAACTGTATAGGTCATATTATTCCCTCCATTTATATAATAACATATTTTGTTATCTTTCTTTGTTTTTTATGATAAAAACTATTCTCTTAAGTGTCAATAATTGATACTGTTTTATTATGCCTGTATAGAAAAGGAGGCACCCATGACCAGCATTTATGCTGCTTTTATAGAAAACGATATCACACCCAACTGTTCTCTAAAAATGATAGGTCATGCTTCACGCCTTGAATACTCCGCAGGTGTTGCCGATCCACTTATGCTAAATCTCTGTCTTATAGAACTAGAAGGGACTAAAGTGGCCATAGTTTCTCTGGATCTATTCGGTTTGGATACATCTTTTTATTATTTCACAAAAAAGAAGTTACAGCATCTTGGATTAGCGGACAATCTGTTTCTCTGCACCACCCACACCCATACAGGCCCTGCTACAATGAATCTCGGTTCTCTTTTCCCTGATACAACCTATCTTAAATTTTTACAAGACAGAATTGTGGAATCGTTACAGGAAGCTCATTCTCATCTGGTTCCAGTACGATTATTTGCTTACAAGACTCATGTTGATGGAATTTCTGTAAACCGACGTCTGGCAACTTCTGCCGGGGTTGATATGCCCCCTAATCCGGAAGGAAATAATGACAAAACTTTAGTCGGTCTTGCAGTTAAATCAGTCGATAATAAGATCCTTGGTTTTTTCATTAATTTCGGTATGCATCCCACTACCCTCTCTACTAAGTTCAGATATATTTCCCCGGATTATCCAGGTATGATAAGAAAAAAACTGCAATCTCATTTTGGCAAAAAAGTTTCTGTTCTTTTTTTCCAAGGTGGATGCGGAGATGTAAAACCCAATGTTATAGACAACACAGGAAATTTTCGTGGAGGAACATATAACGATATTGATTGGCTGAGTTCGGAAATTATTTCTTGTTTTCTTAAGAATTTTGAAAATAGCAAAGAAGTGATTCCTTCAAAACTATTGATTCGATCTATAGATATTGATTTGCCACTCAAAAAACTACCTCAAAAGTATAAATATATTGAATACAGTAAAAACCATCCACTTATAGATAATAAGATTCAAAATATTTCATCAAGCGTGATGTCTACAGAACACATGATC
>CAZJIN010000275.1:0-4580 GCA_964545955.1 uncultured Sediminispirochaeta sp. | reverse complement strand
CCATCCCTTTGAGGTAGCCGATAAACTGAAATTTCTCAAGGACAGTGAGGTTCTGCATCAGGTGATGACGGAGACGGTCAACTGACGGTATGAGTTATACGGTGTTGAAGGAGGGTGTACTCGAATGTGTACTCTGTCCGAATCATTGCCGATTGAGGGAGGGTGAATTCGGTACCTGCCGTGTTCGTGTGAATCGCGGTGGTGATCTGGATCTCCCCTTTTACGGGGTCCTTTCCGCTGTTTCCAATGATCCGATCGAAAAAAAGCCACTTTACCATTTCTACCCGGGTTCAACGATCTTCTCAGTGGGATTCTACGGCTGTTCCTTCCATTGTCCCTTCTGCCAGAACTACACCATTGCCCAATCCACACCCGCCGAAAATTCAAAACCCCGGACCAGTCCTCAGGATTTAGTTGATTCGGCAATCTCCCACGGGGCAAAATCGATCGCCTACACCTACTCAGAACCGACAATCCATTTTGAGTGGGTCCTTGATACCGCCCGTATCGCCCGCGACAGGGGCCTGAAAAACATACTTGTTTCCAACGGCTACCTCAACCCCGAACCCACACGGGAACTGCTCGATTCAATGGATGGGGCAAACATAGATCTCAAATCAAACCGTGAAGAGTTCTACCGCGATGAAATAGGAGGTCACCTTGCACCGATCAAGGTATTCCTCAAAGAAGCGTCCCGCCGTACACATCTGGAGGTTACCACCCTTGTAATTCCCAACCGGACAGATTCCGATGATGAGATCGATGAAATAGCCCGTTTCATCTCTACACTTGACTCCAATATTCCCCTGCACCTCTCTTGCTACTATCCCGCCTACACATACACCCTTCCCCCTACCGACCCGGACACCGTTTTTCACCTCACCGAAGTCGCGAAGCGGCACCTCAACTATGTATACCCCGGCAATGTCGGTCTCACCGAGGTCGTCACCACATGTCCGAACTGCGGCAATACCCTCATCACGAGAAGGGAATATCATGTCGAAATGACCGGGATTGAGGGAAAAAAATGTGATCGTTGCGGCCGTCCCGTTACTTTTCCCGTGTAATTTTTTCTCTTCATTTGAATTGCTGAGTTGACATAGATTGGAGTTTTGTGTATATTAGCTCTCGAAACGGTCCCCTGTAGCTCAGTCGGTAGAGCAGCTGGCTGTTAACCAGCTTGTCGGCAGTTCGAGTCTGTCCGGGGGAGCCAATAAGGGCCTTACATATACTGTGTGGAAACGCACGGTACCTTGTAAGGTCTTTTTTTATGCGCCCCATGAGGTCTCCTGCGCCCCATGCGGTTTTGTGCCTCGTGGGGGCACTGCGCCTCATGCGGTAGCATGCCTCATGCGGCGCGTCTTCTACTCCTACAAATACCCACGAAATATACGTTTATGTGTCAGGCATTTATGTATCCCGGGTGTCAGCCAGTTCCCCATCGATTTTTTCCCTTCCAAAGGGCTTTCCATGACCGGGATAAAACCGTTCCGCCCCCCTCTGAAGCAGGAACTGCCATTCTGTTTTCAGCAACTCCGGATTGTCCGCGAAGGGGGGAAACACGCTCCGCGGAAAGATATTAAACAGTATATCCCCGGGAAAACAGGAGCCGTCTTCAGCCAGGAGACTCATGGATCCGGGAGAATGTCCCGGGGTATGGATAGCCACACCGGGAAAACCGTATGGGTGCAGATCGAGCTCATCTTCCACCAGGATATCAGGTTCAGCCGGGGGAAACGGTCTGGTACCGATACCGAGCTTTTGCACCCCACCGATGAGAAACCTCCCCAGTCCTGTCGCGCCACCGGGGAACCGGGATTCACCGCCACGCAATATCGGGGCCTCGGCCACCTGCACCGCAATCGGAGCACCGCTCAGGACCTTGCACTCCGCCGCGGTACCAGCGTGATCATAATGGGTGTGGGTCAATACGATCAGGCGGATATCCCTGAAGGTCCTCCCGACCGCCGTCAAGGCCTTTTCTACCAGGGCGGTTTTTCCCTGCAGTCCCGTATCAATGAGAACAACCCTGTCCTCCCATATCGTTATGTACCCGTTCGCCATTCCGAATCGGATTGGGTGTATTTCCAAGTTTTCCACCATTACCTCCCCTTGTGCTCTACGTTGGATACACCGGACACGGAGAGGGTGTTTTCGGAGACGGTGCCGTAGTACTCGATATTTGCGGCACCGCTGATTTTTCCATCCAGACGACCGCCCTTGATCGTGAGGACGAGGTTCGTCGCCCCACTGCCCCTCACTTCCGCATTCACCACCGGCATGCCCTTCAGGTCCATGTTCACTCCACCGCTCGCCTGTAGATACAGATTTTCGAAAAGACAATCTACGGCGATCATATCGAGGGCGCCGCTGCTTTCAATTGCAAGGGCATCCCCCTCAAAGCCACGCATATCTATATCGAGCCCCCCTGAAGACTTAAGCTCTTCCAGATTCGGGAGGCTTATCACGGCGGTGAACCGCCTATTATTGAAAGAAACGATTTGCGATGCGTCCAGGACCAGTTCGTCCCCCTCCTTTCGTACCTCCAGATGCTCACGGAGGGGCTCGGGAATATGCAGGGCCACCCGGTATTCATCTCCCCGGCTTAATTCCACCCGCAATCCGCCGAGTAATCGTACCCGCTTAAAGTTTTTTATATCGTATTCCACGGTACCCCATTGGTCTTCACTAAATTTTCGTTCATCCAGGGATATCGCGTTTTTTTCCATGTAGTTGTTTGAAATGATCCGCACCCCGATGATCATTGCCGACCCCGCCAGCAGTACAAGGACCGCAATGACGGTAAGTATTTTGTTACTCGTTCTCACTGTATTTCTCCTGTTTCAGAAAGTTTCGATACCGTTCCTCTATTTCCGGTATCTCGATATGAAGCATGGTGAGGGTCCTGAAAAAATGGGGCAACTCCTTCTCGATAAATTCGTTCTTTTTCATGGCAGCTGCTTTTTTCAGGCCTTCTTCAGACACGAAATACCCTATACCCCTTCGATTGTAGATCACTTCGAGACTCTGCAGGTGATTGTACGCCCTGGCGACGGTGTTCGGATTCACCTCCAGAGCTACCGCCAGTTCCCGGACCGAGGGGATGCGTGCCCCCTCTTGCCAGACTCCGTCCAGTATATTTTCCACTATTTTCTCCGCGATCTGGGCATATATTGATTTATCCTGTTCAAACTCCATCTTTTACCTGTACCTCCCTGAATCGAACGTACGTCAGAATCCAGGCAACCGGTGCGAACAAGCCCCAATAGACGATATTTTTTAATCCGATAAGAAAATCCACCAATCCCTCATACCTGTAGGAAGCCAGTTGCAGAAAAGGAATTATCGTGTAATCATCGTGGACCATCATGAAACCACTGAAATAATCTGAGAAAACCACACGAAAAACCACCACCATCACCACCGAGAAGAGTATCAGAAAGAGAAAGAGGGTGAAGATGGTCTTGAAAAAGTTGTTCTTCCTGAAGTATATAGCCCCGACTAAAAAAACAGACTGTATCACGATATAGTTGGCATACAAATAGAGCATCTCACGACTCAAAGGGTTCGTGAAGGGAAAATGTCTTCCCAACACAAGTTCGCCCAGTCCGAAAGAAAGGAGCGTAAAAAGTCCGTACCACAGGGCCATGAACCCGGCCCAGCCCAGACTGCTTCTCAGAATACCTGCAAGGACTTTTTCGAGGGGTGATGCCGGTATCATCAGGTAACTCTGGTTCGTCTCCTTGCGGTGCAGTTCCTTGAAAGTGTTACTGGTAAAAATAAAACCTCCGAGTATCAGGATCGGCCTGAACATCTCGGCATGGTGCCCGGACGATATTTCCCCCCTCCAGAGCTTAAGCAGATCAATCAAGAGAAGAACGCTACTCCCCGCCGCAAGTACGATAAGGGTCGTCATATACCCCGACATCAGGTCCCTCTTCAACAGAAACCCCAGGCGCCGTATCGACAGTTTCTCCGATTTCACATTCATTTCACCACCTCCGCTGAAAAAATCTCCGTCATTCGTTCGGGTGAACTGATCACCGCGTTGAAGAGGGTTTCCAGATCAATTGTCGTTTCCTCTTCACCCTCCCAGGGTGTGACGATTCTATATCCGTTTATTTCTTCCTCCCTGTACAGCACATCCAGGTCCGGGGGTATCTGTTTCACATGTCTGATGGAAAGATGTCTGGATATTTGATCGTAGCCCTCATTGAAAATGATTCTTCCGTCGTCGATGATAATCACCGGGTCTATAAGGTATTCCATATCCCTCACCTGGTGGGTAGAAATAAGAAAAAGCCTGTCTTCCGAAAGCGCCGAAGCCATCACCTTGCGAAACTGGCTCTTCGACGGTATATCGAGCCCGTTGGTCGGCTCATCGAGGAGGCATATTGCCGCATTGCTGGCGAGACCAAAGGCGATCAGGAACTTTTTTTTCTGTCCATAGGAAAGACCATTCAGCTTCTTGGAGTGGTCAACATTGAACTCCCCCAGCAATTCCTTTAACCACCCATGATCGAAGCGCGGGTAAAAAGGGGCGTACACCTTTTCAAACTCTTCGTTCCCCATAGCCGGCA
>CAZJIN010000274.1:0-4582 GCA_964545955.1 uncultured Sediminispirochaeta sp. | reverse complement strand
GCGTGAAGGTGATGACGAGGGGAGTCCTGCCGGAGGGTGGAGAGATCATGGTGATGGTGGAATCCACGGACCTTGATTCACAGGGTCGTGTCATTTTCAATGGATCTGAAAAGGAAAAAAACTCCACCAACATCAGTCATCGCGGGGAGGATGTCCCTGCGGGGGAACTGATCCTCGGCAGGGGGACGATCCTGGATCCCGGCCACACGGCCTTGCTGGCCTCGGTAGGGGTGGCGGACGTGCCGGTGGTACCCGCGCCGCGTATCGGGATTCTCTCCACGGGGAATGAAGTGGTCGAACCCGGGGATACACCCCTCCCCCATCAGATCAGAAACGCGAACGCCCCGCAGCTTTTTTCACAGCTCGGAGAGATGAATATCGGAGCGACCTATTACGGGATCATTCCCGATGATGCCGGTGCGCTACGGGAAGCTATCGCCCGAGCCCAGGGTGAAAACGATGTGGTTCTGATGAGCGGCGGGGTCTCCATGGGCGACTTCGACCTGGCCCCCGACGCAATGAAGAGCAACGGTTACGAGATCCTCTATTCAAGGGTAGCGGTCAAGCCGGGCAAGCCCACCACCTTTGCCGTTTCGGAGAAGGGGGATCTCTTCGGGCTTCCGGGGAATCCCGTCTCATGTTTCGTAATCTTCGAAATTCTCGTAAAACCCTACCTCTATCGTCGAATGGGTACGAACTTTCGTCCTCGGGAGATAGTGGCCCCGATGGGGGAGGATTTTACCAGAAAAAAAACCGCCCGGGAGGAGTGGATTCCCGTCACCGTCTCCCAGGACAGCCGTCTGATTCCCGACCCCTATCACGGGTCCGGTCATTACCAGGCGATAGCGTTGGCAAACGGGATAGTGAAGCTCGAACGAGGAAGGGCTCAGCTGAAAAAGGGGGAAGGCGTTGCTGTACGACTCTTTTAATCGTCCCATTCATTATCTGAGAGTCTCCGTGACGGACCGGTGCAATCTCCGGTGTGTCTACTGTATGCCCGAGGAGGGGGTCCCTTTTATCCCCCATTCCCGGATACTGAGTCTCGAAGAGATCACGGAGGTAGTCCGGACCGCGGTGTCTCTGGGGTTCGACAAAATCAGGCTCACCGGGGGAGAACCCCTGGTTCGCAAGGGAATTGTCGACCTGGTCGGTATGATTTCGGATATAGAGGGGGTTCGTGACCTGGGGATGACTACCAACGGTATTCTGTTGACGGAATACGCGCGGGACCTGAAAAAGGCGGGACTCCACCGGGTAAACATAAGTCTGGACAGCCTCGATCCTGAAAAGTATAGGCAAATCACCCGTCGGGGCAGGTTGCAGGATGTCCTGGACGGGATTGAGGCCGCCCGGGAGGCGGGACTTTTTCCGATCAAGATCAACACGGTGATCCTCACGGACAATGACCGTACCGAAGCGCTCAAGGTGGCGGAATTTGCCCGTGAACAGGGATATCAGATTCGTTTTATCCGCCAGATGGACCTGCAGGCGGGGGATTTCTGGGTTGTCGAGGGGGGTGAGGGTGGCGACTGTCCCCGGTGCAACCGTCTCAGACTTTCCAGCGAGGGGATTGTGTATCCCTGCCTGTTCAGTGACAGCGGCTACGATATACGTGAATACGGGAGCCGTGAGGCGATCCTCCAGGCGGTGGCGAACAAGCCCCCCCGGGGTGTCGTGAGCACTACCAATACTTTCTACGGTCTGGGGGGCTGATCGATGGGAGAAAAAATGCAGGATTCCCGGGAGTACCAGGCCGCGCGGGAGGGACAGGATTCCCGGGAGTACCAGGCTGCGCGGGAGGACCGTTCCTCCGGGGTCGGTGGACTTTCCCATCTTGATGAAACCGGCAGCGCAAAGATGGTCGATGTGGGGGCCAAAGCGGTGGTTCGCCGTACCGCTTCGGCGGAGGGACGGATCATGCTTCAGCCGGAGACGGTTCGTCTTGTCCGGGAGAACCTGATAAAAAAAGGCGATGTACTGACCATAGCGGAGATTGCCGGAATCCAGGCGGCCAAGCAAACCCATCTGCTCATACCACTCTGTCATCCCCTTCCGATCACCAGCGTGAATGTGAAGGCGACCCTGGAAGAGGGGGGCGTCCATGTGCGGGGGGAGGCCAAATGTACCGGCAGGACGGGAATCGAAATGGAAGCCCTGATGTCCGTTCAGGTGGCCCTGTTGACGGTCTATGACATGTGCAAGGCCGTGGACAAGACCATGCGAATAGAAGGTGTGCACCTGGTTGAAAAGAAGAAGGAAGAGCTACAGTGAGCATCACGGTGGAATCGGTCAATATCTCCGAGCGCAAGGGGGTGGCGAAAACCCCTGTGCCCCAGGCTGAGGTCGACCGGAGTGGCCTACTCTCTGACGCCCACGCGGGCGATTGGGACCGTCAGATCAGTCTTCTCGGGAGGCCGAGTATCCTGGATTTTGAGAAAAAACTAGGAAGGACGATCAAGCCGGGGGAGTTCGGTGAAAACCTCACCGTATCGGGACTGGATCTGAGGGATGTTGCGATACTGGACCGCTTTCGGACGGGTACGGTGGAGATAGAGATCACCCGGCGGGGCAAAATCTGCCATGGCGACGACTGTGCTATTTTTCGGGAAGTGGGCGAATGCATCATGCCGAAGGATGGTCTTTTTGCCCGGGTTCTCTCCACGGGAACGATTCAAACGGGTCAGGAAATGACCTATATTCCGTATACCTTTCTGGTAAAGGTGATCACCGTGAGCGACAGGGCCTCCAAAGGGGTGTACGGGGACCTTTCGGGTCCGCGGGCCCTCGATATGGTGAAGGAACAATTCACCAAGGAGCCCTGGCATCTCACCACGCAGTACCAGGTGATCCCCGATGAACCCGACCTGATCAGAGGCGCGGTGCAGGCGGCCGTGCAGGACGGTGTGGACGTGGTGATCACCACCGGGGGGACCGGAATCGGCCCGCGTGATGTTACCGTTGACGTGGTGGAAGGGATGGCGGACAAACTGGTTCCCGGTATAATGGACCATATACGACTGAAATACGGAAGTTCGAAGCCGAATGCCCTTTTGTCCAGGAGCACTTGCGCGGTGATCGGGAATTCCCTCGTATATACCCTGCCCGGGAGCGTGAAGGCGGTGGAGGAGTATCTGAAGGAGATCTTCAAGACCCTTTCCCACATGATTCTCATGCTGCACGGCCTCGGACATTAGAAAATATCGGTAGAAAACATCGGTGCTCCGGGTTTCCCGTCCGGGTTTCTCGTCGGAAAAAACGTTTTCCTAAAAAAATTAATATGTGATTTAAAAGCCTTATAAAATGAGATATGTTTAAACAAAGCTATGACAGTACTCCTCGTTGATTCCGATAGAACTATTCTTCTCGAAACTGCGGAATACCTGAAAAGTATGAATATTCGCGTTGTCACGGCGATGAACCTGGATGAAGCGGTGGAGGAACTCCGAAAGCAGCTCTTCGACGTGGTCATTCTCGATGTGAGCGGCCAGAACGGCAATATCGCAAAGTTGATAGAGGTGCAACAGACGTTCAACCGCAATGCCCCGGTGATAGTGACCGCCGACTTCGGTCATGTGCATGAGGCGGTGAAAGCCGTCAAAATGGGGGCCCATAATTTTGTACAGAAGCCCTACGACACGGAAGATCTCCATCAGAAGCTTCTCAAGGCGCTGGAGTTTCGTCAGCTCGAGCTGGAAGCCCAGAGCCTGCGGGGGGAACGAAACCTCATCTACAAACCGGAGAATTTCATCAGTGAGAGCCCGGAGATGGATACTATCCTGCAGATGGTAAAAAAGGTGGCCGCCTCCGATTCTACCGTCCTTCTCACGGGGGAGACGGGGACGGGCAAGGAGCTGGTCTCGGGGGCGATACACTACAACAGCAAGCGGGCCAGGAAGGCCTTCGTGAAGGTGAACTGCGCCGCCCTGCCGACCCAGTTGCTGGAGAGCGAACTTTTCGGGCATGAAAAGGGGGCTTTTACCGGAGCTGACAAAGTACGCATCGGACGCTTTGAACAGGCCAATGACGGCAGTATACTCCTGGACGAGATTGCCGAAATGGAGTTCGAAACCCAGGTTAAACTGCTGAGGGTCCTTCAGGAACGGGTGTTCGAGAGGCTGGGGAGCAACCGTCCCATCAAGCTCAATGTCCGGGTGATGACCGCCACGAATCGCGACCTGTATAACGAAGTGCAGGAGAAGCGTTTTCGAGAAGATCTCTACTACCGGCTGAACGTGGTGAACATACATATTCCCCCGTTGAGGGAGCGTCCCGGGGATATTCTGCCCCTGGCACGGTATTTTTTGTCGAAGTTCAGCGGTGAAATGGGGAAGGATGAAAAAAATTTCGACTCTGAGGCGATGCAGAAGCTGCTGAAATACCCATGGCCGGGTAATGTCCGGGAACTTCGGAATACGGTCGAGCGGGCGGTCCTCATGAGCGAAGGTCCTGATATTGGAGTGAGCGACCTGAATCTGGCCCAACGCCCCGGAGCCCCCGGCCAAACAGGCCAAACAGGTCAAACAGGCCAAACAGGCCAAACAGGTCAAACAGGTCAAACAGGTCAAACAGGCACAACTGGTTC
>CAZJIN010000273.1:0-4584 GCA_964545955.1 uncultured Sediminispirochaeta sp. | reverse complement strand
CAGCTTGATTTCGGAGGTAAAATTCGTTAAAAAGAACAAAACTCAGTATGAAGTAGTGCTTTATCCCGCCGACTATCCGGTGAAAGTGAGAATCGGTTCAGTTTTTTCATCGGAACTTATGAAATATATCGTGCTTGTGTTGGATGTGATGGCGGGAGAAGGTATGCTGATGGGAATAGACGAACTCGATTTCAGGACCGATGAGGTCGTCTACCGGCCAGGGAGGGAATAGGTGCCTGTAAAAGATACTATAGTCGGATTGGATATCGGTACCAATAAGGTGTGCGCGGTTATCGGTGAATGGAGTGACAATGGCGGTATCCAGATAACCGGTGTGGGAACCAGTCCGTCCGAAGGCTTGCGCAGGGGTATTGTGGTGAATATCGAGGCGACCATGCGCGCGGTAACTGCCGCGATAGAGGCTGCGGAGATGATGTCCGGACGGGGCGTACAGGAGGTAGTCACCGGGATCGGCGGAGCACATATCGAAGGAATCAACTCTCGTGGAGTGGTAGCGGTAACCGGAAAGGGTCGTGAAATCAACAGAAATGATATAACCAGGGTGATTGAAGCAGCCAAGGCCATAGTTATCCCCATGGATCGAGAGGTGATTCATGTGATTCCCCAGGAGTTTGTCGTTGATGATCAGGGGGGAATCAAGGATCCCCTGGATATGATAGGGATTCGCCTGGAAGCGGAGGTCCATATAATAACCGGCTCGGTCACCAGCGCGCAGAACCTGCTCAAATGTGTCAACAGGGCTGGGTACAGGGTAGAAGATATCGTGTTGCAGTCCCTTGCATCCGGAAAGGCGGTGCTCTCGAAGGAGGAGATGGAACTCGGGGTGCTGTTAATTGATTTCGGCGCGGGTACCACCGATGTACTGGTGTATTCCGAGGGTGCCCCCTATTATACCGATGTACTCTCCATTGGAGCGGGGCAGGTGACGAACGATGTGTCGATCATGTTGAAAACCCCCTACGAAGCCGCCGAGCGGATCAAACAGGAGGCGGGTTGCGCGTATATTCCCCTTGTGGATAGCGATGATGAGGTTATTATTCCCGGTGTAGGGGGTTGGCCCGCGGCTTCGATTCCCCGCAGGGAGATCGCGAAGATTGTGCAGCCTCGAATGGAAGAGATTTTTGAGATGGTACGGGGAAACCTCGAAAAAAAAGGCCTGCTCAACCACCTTGGTGGTGGAGTTGTGATAACCGGGGGCGGCGCGGGTCTTCAGGGAACCGCGGAGCTCGCGAAGGAGGTCTTCGGCATTCCCGCCCGAATTGGTTTTCCTGTGAAGGTCGGAGGTCTTTCCGATGTGTATCAGAATCCGGCATACGCGACGGGGGTAGGCCTAGTTCTTTATGCCGCGGAATTTGTTGAGGTAGAAGCCGGCAGAGCGACCCCCGCAAAGCGGGGCGGTGAAGGGTTTTCCGGTAAGTTGAAGAACTGGTTCAAGGAGTTCTTGTAGGAGAAGGGATAATCCGATGTCCGGTCTGTGGGTTACAGTCGGTCATCGATAAAAAAAACAGCATAAAACTATGCTTCTGGGAGGGGGCGATGGAAATAGAAATTGTAGATGATCACAACCACGAAAAGGTACAACCGACCGTAATCAAGGTCATCGGTGTGGGTGGCGGTGGGAGCAATGCGGTCAACCGCATGATCGCATCGGGCTTGCAGAAGGTGGATTTCATTGCCGTGAATACCGACCTGCAGGCGCTGCAGCGGTCGAAGGCCGACGTGAAACTGCCTATCGGGACGAAACTCACCAACGGTCTCGGTGCCGGAGGTGTGCCCGAAACCGGTGAAAAAGCGGCTGATGAATCCCGGGAGGAGATCAAAAGCGCCCTCCAGGGCGCTGATATGGTCTTCATTACCGCCGGTATGGGCGGGGGCACGGGAACCGGCGCGGCTCCAGTGGTGGCACAGATTGCCCGGGAGATCGAAGCGCTCACCGTCGCGGTAGTGACCAAGCCCTTCGATTTTGAGGGACGACAGAAGATGAAGCTCGCGGACCAGGGGATCGAAAAGCTGCGTAATGAGGTGGATACCCTGATCACCATTCCGAACCAGTACCTTCTCAAGATCGTGGAACGAAAAACGCCGATACGCGAGGCCTTTCTCATGGCCGACGACGTGTTGCGCCAGGGTGTACAGGGAATTTCGGAACTCATCACTGAGCCGGGGGAAATCAATATCGATTTCGCCGATGTGCGGACCATCATGAAGGGGCGCGGGGATGCACTGATGGGAATCGGGGTTGGCCATGGGGACAACCGCGCGGTAGACGCCGCCACCAACGCGATCAACAACCCGCTTCTGGAGGACGCTCACATAGAAGGCGCCAAGGGAATCCTGGTCAACGTAACCGGAGGTGAAGATCTTTCTCTCTCGGAATACGAGGAAGTAATCAAGATTATCACCGCCAATGCCGACAGCGATGCCCTGATTATTCCGGGGCAGTCTATAAAGGACGACCTGGAAGATGTCATCAAGGTCACCGTAGTGGCGACGGGGTTCACCAGCACGGCCGTGCATTTTGAAGAGGAGAAAGAGCAGGAGTCCCAGGATGAAATCATCAAGTATAAAGAGTGGCTGAACCTGCAAAAGGGGTTAAAGCGAGATGCCCAGGGAAGTTACCTCTCGGGGCGCAACTCAAGCGAAAATGATCTTGGTATTCCTACAGTGCTTCGAGGAAGAAAGGTAGCGGGGGAAAACGACCAATAGATGAAGGAACAAGGGATCGTCCGTGAATACGAAGATTACCTCCTGTCCACAGCAAGAATCGCGCCGAACAGCCGGGAAACCTATCTGAGGGAAGTGCGTTTCCTGGAAGCATGGTGTTTTGACGCCAATTTGAGCGTCATAACCCTGCGTTCGGTGGATTTGATAGCCTACGTGGCGTATCGTCAGGTCAACGGGGTGGATCACAGAACACTGGCAAAGGGAATAAGTGTGCTGCGGTCGCTCTACGGCTTTCTGTGTGAAGAGGGATATCGAAGCGATAACCCCGCGAGTCGGCTTGAACTTCCTCGGCACACCGTCCCTCTCCCGGAGGTCATGTCGATTGAGGAGGTAGAGCTCTTTTTTCGGTCAATCAAACTGGACAGCAGATATGGTATTCGTGACAGGACCCTGTTTGAACTAATATATTCCTGTGGGCTCAGAATTTCCGAAGCGGCGGAGCTGAAGCTGTCTAATATCCATTGGGATGAGCGATTGATTCGTATTCAAGGCAAAGGGGGAAGACAGAGAATTGTCCCAATAGGTGATCAAGTGTATCACTGGTTGAAGCTATACCTGCACCAGGTCCGTCCGTTACTGGACAAGGGCGTACATATCGAGGAACGTGTGTTTCTCAGCATGCGGGGCAGCGGATTGACCCGGAAGGGAATCTGGAAAAGATTCAAAGAAACCTGCGCGGAAACCGGGATCGAGGCGAAAGTACACACCCTGCGGCACTCCTTCGCCACCCATCTTCTTCAGGGCGGAGCGGATCTTCGTTCCGTCCAGGCTCTCCTGGGCCACGCTGATATCGCCACTACCCAGATCTATACCCATGTCGAAGATGACAGTATTAAACGGGTTCACTCCGCTTTACATCCCCGGGGCGGTGAAGCAGAGCAGTCTTTTACCCTCTTGAATAAGGTAGGGAGGTGTAAATAATGAAACACGGGTGTTTTAGGATTTTCTCTTTACTGTTGGTTATCATAGTGCTTCTCTTGCTGGGGTCCTGTAACGAAGAGCAGACAAGAATTCTCAATCGTCTTCTCGATACCGAGTCCGGAGAGTACGACGGCGAAGAGCCGGATGAGAAACGTGTGGCCGAACTGGAAGAACATGTTCGAAAGTACTCTGACGAGGTACGGGAGCTGGTGGAGGATACGGGCAAGCTGGGTATCTACTATAAAATGCTGGCCCTGGAATATCTCGACAACGAGATGTACGGTCCGGCGACGGAATATTTTCTGAAGGCCCTTGAAATATATCCGAACAACCATACGGTCCAGTATTATACCGGTCTATCGATGGCCCAGGTGTCCGGAGCGGCAAAGGAACGGGAAGAGAGACAGAAAGTCCTTGAAGAGGCCGCGTTTCATTACATCCGGGCGATCGAATTGAAGGGAAACTACTTCAACGCCCTGTACGCCTTATCGGTTCTGTATATATTCGAGCTTGACCGACCTTTTGAGGCGGAAGAGTATGTACTTCGAGCCCTTGAGGTGAAACAGAACGATGGGAACAGCCTGTTCCTCCTTGCCAGGATACGGGTGCTTCAGGGCAGCTACGAAGAGGCGATAGAGCTCTACGATCGCATCATTGAAAATAGTGGAAACAGTGAGGCGGTGGAACGCGCGAGGACAAACCGGGAGCAACTGATTGGAGGAGGGTACAATGACTGATACCCTTCGCATCGCAATTAGTCTTATTCCCGGTCTTGAGACTGCCGAGCGAGCCCTGTTGGAGGATTGTATTTCCTCTCTTCAGGATTTTGAAGGCTTGAACCGAAGAGACGTGGAGTACCTCATCGGTCGGCGGTTGAGAATCCGGAGCCCCTATTCTCACCACAGGGAGATAACCGAG
>CAZJIN010000272.1:0-4585 GCA_964545955.1 uncultured Sediminispirochaeta sp. | reverse complement strand
CGAGGCCCAACCGATAGACCATATTTCCTGGGCGGATTTCCGTAAAATGGTGGGAGATGAGTGGGTTCCGGGCAAAAACCTCCCCTTCGATCCTGTAGCGGCAAAGAGGGGTTCGGAAATCGGCCTTCGTGTAATCAGCACCGGCGGCGGCGATGTCGACAATTTGAAGGCTATTCTCGAAGATCGAGATTTCAAGGGGTCGGTGATCGGACCGGATTGAGATACCTGCCGATATGTGCCCCGGTGTGCCGGGGTGCTTCTATCCTGGGTGCTTCTATGGTGTACGCATCGTGGGGGGTGCATCGCCGGATAGACGAAAGGGCCCCGTCTTTTCATTTTCCCCCGCAGCTCCAGAGAATCTTCGAATACTCCCCGGGAAAAGGGTTGTACCGGTTGAAGTCGGGCCACCAGTTCACATCGTCCCCGATCTCCTGGATGAAGCCCTCGTCGATTTGCAGATCCTCCAACCATGACAGAAGCGTTTCGTACTCCCCACCGGTAAGCTGTCGATTTTCCAGATTCCTTACTCCGCGCCGCCAGCCCCGGATATCAGGGGGTACGTAAAACTGCACCATCAGGGAGAGCAGTACCCTGTCACGGAGTTCGGAGGGAAACCACTTGAGCACCCTTCGCGTTTCTTCCATTAATCCGGGCAGGACCAGGTGACGGACTATGGTCCCGGTGCGAAGCCTGTCCCCGTCGAAAACGGGCATCCCCGAAGCCGCCGCCATTCGCAGGACAGCACCACACGCTACCTCGGGGTAATCCCTTGCCCCCAGGAGCCGTCCCGCGAGAACCGGATCAAGAAGCTTGAGGTCGGGCATGAAGATTTCGACGAAGCTGGACAATCTTCGGACCATCTCAGGCGTCTCATATCCGGAACTGTTCCATACCACGGGGATGCGCAGGCCCTTTTCCCGGGCCTGTTGGATCACCCCTTCGATGGTCGGGATAAAGAGGGTACCGGAGACCAGGTTTATGTTTTCCGCCCCTTCGGCCTGGAGGCCGAGACAGAGCTCCACAAGCCGTCGAGGGCTGACGAACTCACCAACTTCGGACCGGCTGAGTTGCCGGTTCTGGCAGTAACCGCAACGCAGGGTGCAGCCACTGAAGAAGAGGGTTCCCGAGCCGCCAACCCCGACCAGGGGCGGCTCTTCGCCGAAGTGGCGAGTTACGCAGGCCAATACCATACGGTCTGATTGCAGGCAAAAACCGGTACCGCCGGAGCTGCGATCCACTCCGCATTTTCGGGGACATACCATGCAACTCCCGTAATCCCCACCGTTCACTTGATACTCCATATGTTCTCATCATACCCACTCAAGCCTTCCCGTACAAGAACGCCGGCCCTTGCAAAAGAGTCGCCGGGGTACGGGGGTACGGGGCGCCGGGATAAGGGGCGCGGGGATAGAGGGACGAAAAATCTGACCTGAATTGCCCGGAAATCGGAAGTGGTATATACTACTCCGGGAGTTCTGCGTTGAACATAGACGACGGTTCTATCTTCATTCTGATCCTCTTCTCTCCCCTGGCGGCCGCTTTTGTCGGTTTGATCGGAAAGCTGTTTTGCGGGAACACGATTTTCGGAAGAATGCCCCCCCCTGCAGCTTTTGTTATATGGTTTGGCGGTGCGGTATCGGGGATCGCGTGTGCCTGGACGGCAGTAATCGAGTCGGGAATTTTGAGCTACCATATGGGGGGATGGAATCCACCCTTCGGGATCTCCCTGGAACTGGACGGTATCGGTCTGATCATGGTCATCGTATCTCTGCTGATTGCCTCGGCAGTCTGGTTTCAAACCCGTCGGTGCAGAGGAAGGTTTTCCGCATCCTTCGATTTCTTCTTCTTTCTCGCGCTGTTCGCGCTACAAGGAATATTGCTCACCCGTGACCTGTTTAATCTGTTCGTGTGGTTTGAGGTTCTGTCGCTCTGTTCATTCGTCCTGATAGCATGGTCCCGTTCCCCCGTAAGTCTGACGGCGGCCGTTCGATACCTGCTCATCAGCTCAGTTAGTATTTTTCTGTTTCTGCTCGGTCTCTGGATACTGTACATGTACACGGGAACCCTCTCGCTGCGAACCATTGGAGTATCCCTGGAAAAACTCACCGATCCCGCTGCAAGGCGATCTGTCGGTGCGGCGATAGCACTCCTCACCGCAGGGGTACTCACCCGGTCGGCGATCATCCCCTTTCACTCCTGGCTTCCGGAAGCACATTCGGCCGCTCCCTACCCTGTTTCAGCGTTTCTTTCGGGATTCGTGATAAAGGTGCCGGTCATCGCATTGTGGAGGATTTTTGAGCATCTCCCCTTCCCCGCCCTCGGTACTGCCCTCCTCTGGCTTGGTAGCACGGGGGCCCTGTTCGGTGCCTTCGCGGCGATGGTTCAGAAGGATGCGAAGAAACTCCTGGCCTACAGTTCGGTGAGCCAGATGGGATTCATCATCGCAGCCTTCGGGTTCGGCGGCCCCGAAGGACGGGGGGCTGCTTTTTTTTATATCATCGCCCACGCGTTGTTCAAGAGCCTCCTGTTTCTCACCCTGGGAGAGGCGACTGAACGGGCCGGCAACAGGAATATCCATGAAGTCCGCGGACTCCTGAGATTTTTCCCCTACCAGGGAATTCTCTTCCTCCTCGCCGCCGCCTCGATCGCGGGGGTCCCGTTCTTGTCAGGCTACAGTGCCAAACTTCTGATTTCACACGCCCTCTATTCGAACCCCGCCTATTTCCTGCTCTACGCGGCCGGGATAGGAACCGTAGCATCTTATTTCAAGGTGGGTCGCATTTTTTTTGGAAAAACAGGACGGGCGGAGTCGGATCTCTTGAAAAGGCTTCCGGAAGATTATCATTCAGGACGTTTCCGGGCCCTTCCAGCGCGGCTCCTTCAGACTGTCCTTGCAGTTGGAATCATACTGCAGGGTGCGATGTCGGCCCGTCTACTCAATTTTTTCAGTGGATTCGGGGACCTCGGGTTTTCCACCATGTCCCCTCATTCTACGGTGGAATGGTTCACCCATCAGGACATCGCGAAAGCCGTGTTTTCCCTGGCGGCAGGCCTAATTCTGTCTTTACTCCTCTTTTCGAAGGGCGGCCGGGTGTTCTCGTCGTACCTGCGCCGATGCTCCGTTGATCTGAACGGCTCCCTGCGCCTGCTTGTTACGGGCTTTATTGTATTTTCCCTGGTCGGTATCTTTTTTTACCCTTAACCGAACCGAACACCGGCTTAGTTGGGACAGGGCAACCGTCGGGATCGGAAGAAATGATGGAATTGCCTTATGAAAAAAAGTAGTCTATACTAGCGTCAAATTGAAGAGGGTAACTGATGAAACTAATGGTCTTCGTTCTGAACCGCGAGGAACTACTCGACGACGTACTTTCCGCCTATGTTGAGGCCGGGATCACCGGCGCAACCGTACTCGATTCCGAGGGCATGGGCCGCTATCTCACCTACGAAGTGCCCCTCTTCGCCGACTTCAAAGAATTCATGAAGGGAAACAAACCTTACAATAAAACGATTCTCTCCGTAGTGACCCACGAAGAATCGATCCCCCAACTGAAAAAATTGCTCGATCAGATCACCGGGGGCCTTGAGAAGCCGGGCACAGGGGTACTGTTCACCCTGCCGATCGACTACGCCGCGGGATTGATAGACCAGTATGAAGACGAGGAGGAAGAACATTGATTTCAATCGCGGATCTGCTCTCCGAGGAATATATCAACCTCGACCTTTTATCGAGAAAAAAAAACCGGCTCATAGATGAACTTGTTCAGCTACCGGCGACCGCCGGTGAAATCAAAGATCCGAAAGCCCTGGCTGATCAGATCATCACGAGGGAAGCTCTGGCCTCAACGGGAATCGGCCACGGCATCGGGATCCCCCACTGCCTTACCGACCAGGCGGATCATACGATCATTGTATTCGGACGTAGTATCGAGGGAGTTCCCTTCGATGGGGCGGACAACAAACCGGTCCATCTCGTTTTTCTCCTGGTGGGACCGAAAAGCGCCACGGCCAAACACCTGCAGCTCTTAAGCAAAATGAGCCGTCTCCTCACCCGGGAGGAGTTCCGAAAAGAACTCATGGCGGTGGATACCCCGATGGAGGTGATCGATCTGTTCCGTCGGGAGGAGCAGGTATAGGAATGAAGAGTCTTACAAAATGGTCCTTCGTCAGGATTTTTTTTACCACTGTCTACCTCTTCGGCGGCTGGCTGTTGTTTACCGGCTCTTTCTCCCTTCGCTCGCTCCTGCTCGGAGCGGGGTTTTCCATCATAATTGCCCTCACCACCTTTCGCCTTTTCATTGACGATGATGAGGCTGCCCGTCGGATGCTGCTACCCAGGGGAGACATTCTTCTGTTTTACGTGTTTTTCGTACTCTACAAGATCTATCTTGCAAGTTTCGCCACGGCGATTACCACCATCAGGGGGACCTACAATCCCAGGGTGGTCCACTTCCGTACACGTCTTAACTCCGATATCGCCCGCAGTGTTATTTCAGGATCCATCACCCTGACCCCGGGAACTATAACCCTTGAACTTACCGAAGACCACCTGGTGGTTCACTGGCTGAACGCGACAACCACCCAT
>CAZJIN010000271.1:0-4599 GCA_964545955.1 uncultured Sediminispirochaeta sp. | reverse complement strand
GCCAAGGAGTTCGTTGCAAACCTCGAGAAAGAAATCGATTTGAAAAGCATCGACTATATCATCGCCAACCACGCCGAGGTAGATCACAGCGGAGCCCTGCCGGAGCTGATGCGCCACATTCCCGATGTGCCGATCTACTGCACCGCCAACGGGGTCAAATCGCTGCGTGGCCACTACCACCAGGACTGGAACTTCAAAACCGTTAAAACCGGCGACACCCTGGATATCGGTAAGGGCAAGCAGCTCATCTTTATCGAGGCGCCCATGCTGCACTGGCCCGACAGCATGTTCACCTATCTCACCGGGGACAATATCCTGTTCAGCAACGACGCCTTCGGTCAGCACTACGCCTCGGAGTATTTGTTCAACGATCTGGTCGACCAGGAAGAACTCTACCACGAAGCGGTCAAATACTACGCCAACATCCTCACACCCTTCAGCCCGCTGGTAACAAAAAAAATCAAAGAAGTCCTTGCCTTGAATGTGCCGGTGGACATGATTGCCACCAGCCACGGGGTTATCTGGCGGGATAATCCCACCCAGATTGTTGAAAAGTATCTGGAATGGGCCGATGAGTACCAGGAAAACCGCATTTCCATTGTGTACGACACTATGTGGGGAGGTACCCGCCGCCTGGCCGAGGCCATTGCCGAAGGTATCCACATCGCGGATCCTGAGGTGGACGTACGCCTGTTCAACAACGCCCAGCGGGACAAAAACGATGTGATGACCGAGATTTTTGCCTCCAAGGCCAATCTACTGGGTTCACCGACCATGAACAAGGGCATTCTTACGTCCATGGCCGCCCTGATCGAAGAGGTGAAGGGGCTGAGATTTCGCGGCAAGCAGGCCGCCGCCTTCGGTCCCTACGGATGGAGCGGCGAATCGGTTCCCCTCCTCACCAAAGCCCTGGGAGAGGCGGGGTTCAAAGTGGTCAACGACGGTCTGAAAACCCTCTGGGAACCGGACGAGGAAATCCTCGAAACCGCCCGCAGCTATGGAAGGGATTTTGTGAAAGCCCTGTAAAAAACATTGGTTACAGCATTTATAGTACCAAAAATGCAGTGATATTTGCATTTTTTGGTGCTTATTATGAATGATTTGAACAGTTGTTACGCCAGGTAGAATAAATACCGGCGGGCAAACCCGCGGCGGCCGACGGGTATTTCTTTATTTCAAACTTTCCAGATTCCCCTTCAGCACATCGAAGTCCTCGATCCGACACATGACGTGGTGTTCCTTGATGCGCCAGTTCTCGGAGCCCCAGTCTTCAAAATCAAGTCGGTCCAGTACCCTGCCGTCGGAAAGCCGTCGCATTTCAAAACCCGCGTTTCGCAGTATAGGCCAACAGCCCGCCAGGTCCCAGGGATGAGCCCCAAAAAAGGAGGCGTCTCCCCGCCCGATCAGGGGCCAGTTGAGACTGGCCACCGCGCAGGAAAGAATCTCGATATTGCAGAGGGAGAAATCCCAGCGGTACTTCTTCAGCAGATTCTCGTTGGCGATCACGATGGAGTTGACGTGGAAGTTCGAGGCGTCGATAGCGTCTGTGACGGGCAAACCTGCGGAGCTGGATTTGTTTTCAATGAGAACTTCCCGGGGAGTGCCCCGGAAGGCCTCGCGGACAAAGAAGGAAGACTTCCCGTCAGAGTAGAAAAGCTCGTCCAGCACTGGAAAGTAGACCATCCCGATCCAAGGGCGTCGCTCCTTCAGGAGGCCGACGGATATTCCGAAAATCGGAATCTGATGGGCGTAGTTCCGCGTGCCGTCGATCGGATCGATGACCACAAGGAGTTCTCCGGGAGGGACTTCTTTTTTTCCCCGGAGGGCCTCGAAATTTGCCAGGGATTCCTCGGTCATGATGTTGGTGGTACCGGCGATCGGGGCCAGCATGGTGTAGGCGAGGTCGGAGATCTTTTTGTCTGCTTCGGTAACTATACTCCGGTCCGCTTTCAATTCCCTGCTGTGGGAGTCGAGGAGGTCAAGGGCGATTTTACCACCCTCCCGGCAGTAGTTTTTCAGTAGGTCAATGTAATCCATGGGGGCTCCTTTGAGGTGTGGTTTATACACCGGACAGTAATCATATCACGAGAGGCAGGAAATGTGTACATTTACCCGAAGGCCGTTCTCAGCAGCGTCCGGGTGTACTCGTGTGCGGGTTTCTTGAAAATTTGGTGGGCCGCCCCCTGTTCCACGATTTTTCCGTCCTTCATGATCACCAATTCGTGGGCAAGGCTCTTCACCACCTTCAGGTCGTGGCTGATGAAGAGGTAGGTGAGGTGGTGCCGCTGCTGCAGCTCCTTAAGGAGCTCGATCACCTGGAACTGGATGGACCGGTCCAGGGAGGAGGTGGGTTCGTCGAGGATGATGAAGTCGGGCTTGAGTACCAGGGCCCGGGCCAGGGCGATCCGTTGACGTTGTCCCCCGGAAAACTCGTTGGGGAAACGACGGCGGGTCTCCGGGTCGAGACCAACCTCTTCCATGGCGGAGATGATGAGTTTTTCCCGCTCCTCCCGCTCCTCCCGCGGGACGATGTCATGGACCTCCAGGCCTTCGCCGATGATGCGCTCCACCGTGAGACGGGGGCTGAGACTGCCGTAGGGGTCCTGGAAGATGACCTGCATGGACCGCCGAAGGGGACGGATCTGTTTTTCTGATAGCTCGTGGATCCTGTGGTTTCCGAAGAGGATCTCCCCCTTACTTCCCTCGAGGCGTAAGATGGCTTTTCCCAGGGTGGTCTTTCCACTGCCGCTCTCCCCAACCACGCCCAGGGTCTGTCCGCGGCGGATAGTGAGGTCCACACCGTCTACGGCCTTGATGTAGCCAGTGGTTCTGCGAAGAAAACCCCGTTGAAGGGGGAACCAGACCTTGAGGTTCTTCAGCTCCAGGAGGGCTTCCGCCTCCTTCTCCGGGGAGAGGGGGGCGCTCGATGGCTCGGCATCTATCAGCAAGCGGGTGTATTCGTGGTGGGGAGTGGAAAAAAGATGCTCCGTCGGGGAGGTTTCGATGATGTGTCCATCCTGCATGACCGCTACCCGGTCCGCAATACGGCGAACGATGGACAGGTCGTGGGTGATGAACAGGACCGCCAGCTGCATTTCCTCCTTAAGCCGGGCGAGGAGATCGAGGATCTGGGCCTGAATAGTCACGTCGAGGCTGGTGGTCGGTTCATCGGCGATGAGGATCTTCGGCTCGTTGATGAGGGCCATGGCGATCATCACGCGCTGACGCTCTCCCCCTGAGAGCTGGTGAGGGTAGGCGGTGAGGCGCTTCTCAGGGTCGCGAATGCCCACCCGTTCGAGCCATTCGAGGGCGAGGGGGCGGGCTTTTTCCAGGGACAGACCCCTGTGGATGAAAAGGGTTTCGGCGATCTGTTTCTCAACCGTGTGCAGGGGATTGAGGGAGCTCATGGGTTCCTGAAAGATCATGCCGATCTCCTGGCCCCGGATTCGGATGAGGTCCTGTTCAAGGGCTGGCAGGATATCGATTTGGGCCTCCGTATCGGGCCTGAAAAGTATCTTTCCCCGACGGTATCGGACGCTGTCCTTCGGCAGAAGCTGAAGGATAGAAGCGGCGGTGACGGTCTTGCCTGAACCGCTCTCTCCCACCAGGGCGAGGGTTTCGTCAGGGAAAATATCCAGGTTCGCCCCATGGACAACCTCGTTCTCCGTATCTCCGCGGAGGAAGGCGATGTGCAGGTCCCGGATAGAGATGAGGGGACGGGGATTGGTATCGTGTAAGGCCTTCACAGCTGCTCCTGGGGCGGGGCCGGGGTTGGCGACGGAGCCGGCGATGGGGTTTGATGTGGATCCCGTCGAACCGGTTCCCGCGGTGGGGTTTGCCCCGGGGCTTGTCTCGGGGTCGGATGTACCGCCTACAGGCCTGAAGTCTTCAGTTGAGTTCATCCCGCCCTCCTTGGATCGAAGGCGTCCCGCACCGCCTCGCCGATGAAGACGAGGAGGGCGAGCATGGACGCAAGGACGATGAAGGCGGAGAAGCCCAGCCAGGGGGCCTGCAGGTTTGCCTTTCCCTGGGCGAGGAGTTCCCCGAGGCTCGGGGAGCCCACGGGAAGACCGAAGCCCAGGAAGTCCAGGCTGGTGAGGGTGGTCACCGAGCCGCCCAGGATGAAGGGCATGAAAGTCAGGGTGGCCACCATCGCGTTGGGGAGGATGTGGCGGAACATGATCTTGCTGTCCCGTACTCCCAATGCCTTTGAGGCGAGGACGTACTCGAAGTTGCGCCCCCGCAGAAACTCCGCCCTGACCACGCCGACCAGGCCCATCCAGGCAAAGAGGAGGGTGATCCCCAGGAGCCACCAAAAGTTGGGCTGTACCACGCTGGCCAGAATAATCAGCAGAAAAAGGGTGGGCATGCCCGACCAGACCTCGATGAATCGCTGTCCCAGGATGTCGATCCTCCCGCCGTAGTAGCCCATCACCGCGCCGACGATCACCCCGATTATTGAGGAGATCAGCGTGAGGGTGAGGCCGAAGAGTACGGAGATCCGGAAACCGTAGATCAGCCGGGCGAAAACGTCACGGCCCTTGTCGTCGGTCCCGATGATGTTTTCTGCGGTGGGCGGTGACGGGGCCGGGCTGGGCA
>CAZJIN010000270.1:0-4635 GCA_964545955.1 uncultured Sediminispirochaeta sp. | reverse complement strand
ATTACATCTCTTCCCTTCAATTCCTTCGTTACCATTACTTACTCCTTAAAAATTAAAATTCGGTTCGGCCTTAGCCTTCTCCAAACTGTTCGCGCCACTCTTTGCCGACTTTTTCCATGTAGGTTTCGGCTTCTTTTCTTCTCATTCGATGCAAATGGGGCATACCCAGATGCCACTCCATATTCCAGCTTGATGCGAAATCTCCCCTGGTAATTTCAGTGAAGATATTCTTTACTTCCTGACAATTCACCACTCTCGGCCCGTTTATGCGGACGCCGAATTCACAGGTTCTGCTGCTTTTTTTGGTGATGTATTCTTCTATTCCGATCTTGTCCATCACATCTACCACCGACCGCAACGAGCGAATAGCCTTCGCGTAGGCGAAATAGGGGTTGTACCCATGCTCCACCATTGTCTCAAAAACGGTACGCATAAGGTGGATGGTACCTCCGTACAGGATCTGCTCTTCGAAGTTGTCCCCTTCCGTCTCTTCCTGAAAGGACACTTCAACAACTCCAACCCGGGTGCTTCCAACGGCTTTCGCCATCGCGAGAATGATCTCCTTCGACTCTCCTGTTACATCCTGATCCACCGATACGGCTCCGTAGATTCCGGAACCCTCAAGAAATTTTTCCCTCACCAAGTGTCCCGGAGCATTCGGCACAAAGAGGATTACATTCACATCCTTCGGGGGTTCAATCGCCCCGTAGAGAATATTGAAACCGTGACAAAAGCTTAAGGTCTGATTTGGTCGAAGGTTTTCCCTTATAGACGCCTCGTAAATATCCGGCTGTATGGGATCCGCCAGTAGCACGTGCACGATATCCGCTTTTCTCGTAGCTTCAGCTACGCTGTAAACCTCAAAGCCGTCCTCGACAGCTCTATCCCAACTACTGTGTACTTCTCTTTTGCCGGCCCCAATTATAACATTCAGACCACTGTCACGCATGTTCAAAGCCTGAGACGTACCCTGAATACCATAGCCAAGCACTGCAATAGTCTTGTCTTTTAAAATATCAAGACTCACGTCCTCATCTCTGTAAACTTTACTCTCCATATCCATCTCCTCCTTGTCCGTGATTCGCCAACCCTCCTGGAGTCCGGAAATCCTAGATTCCGGAAATCGCGGCCACCAGGGCCATTCGGATGGAAACACTGTATGAGATAGCCTTAAAGTAGAGTTCTCCAGGACTTGTATCAATCCTCAAGTCCATCTCACCCGGTCTCCTTGGGAGCGTATGGGTGACATACAGACTTCCGCCCTGATCAAAGGCCTCTTTTACCGTCTCGTAACGCAGGTAGTAGTCATCCATTATCTTTTTGAACGCCTCCGCCTCTTCCCCCTTCGGGGCACTACATCCGGGAAGGTAAATCAGATCCATATCCTTCGCAAAATCGTTAAACTCATCCTGACTCTGGTCAAACACCTCTTTGACATTCCCGTTAAAGCCTTTTACCTTGTCCATAACGTCTTTCGGCGTCCTGTACTTCTCTGTAGAATTCAAATACAGTTCGGAACCGAGCCTGGCCAGGGCGTAGGCCATGGAATGCCCCGTACGCGCGTGCACGAGGTCCGGACTCGTAACACTGATCTTGAGCCCTTCGAATTTGCCGTACATACGCCAGATAGTATAGAGATCGAGAAGCGACTGGGTGGGATGTTCATAATGTCCGAAGCCACCACTGATAACTGGACACTCGGAATATCCCGCCGCTTCTATAGCCAGCTTATCATCCGGGTGTCTGAGCACAATAATGTTGGAGTACTTCGACACAACCTTCATGGTGTCGTTAAGACTCTCCTCTTTCGCGGAAGAGGTTGTTACCATGGGGTTCGTCTCCGCGATCACCATACCTCCGAGTCGTTGGATTGCCGTCTGGAAGCTCATCCTGGTACGGGTACTCGGTTGAAAAAACAGCAGCGTAATCTGACTATTGGGAAGCACATCCACTTTTGCCTTATTCCAGGGCTCAAGGGCATAGGCCAATTCAAACAGCTTGTAAAGCTGGTCGTTGCTCAGGTCATTGATCGAAATAAGGTTTTTTCCAACAAAACCTATATCGTCAACCATTTTCTTCAGTGTCATTATCTCCGCCTGCATTCTCGTTCTCCTCTCTTTCTCATAAATTATTTATTGTCTCTTTTTTATTTTATAAATCTTCTTCAAAATCACGGTTATAATCCTTGTAAAGGAGATACCGCACCTCTTTCCAACCCGTAGAATAAAAATACTGAGGACAATAGGGAGCCATATAGATAAAATCGTCCTTCTGCACCTCGTGGTAATCGCCATTCAACCAGTACAGGCCGCTTCCACTAAGCATGTAGAGACTATGTTCCATTATATGGGTTTCAACCAGACCGAAATAAATTCCGGGCTCGAAAACAAGCAGGTTAAAGCACATATCATACCGCAGATCATCATCATAAGGAATGAGATGCTTCTCCACATAAGTGTCTTCCGGATAAGCCGTCACATTCTTCTCGTTGTCAACGATCAAACCGGGTCGTTCCACGCCTTTTAAGGGAATATAACGCTTCTTAAACCAGATCACCCTGGAAGTCTCGCTTCCGGTATTTTTAATAGAAAAATCAACATTATCAGGAAGATAGGAAAAACCCCCTACTTCCATATCGTATTCTTTTCCCGCGGCCGTCAACTGAAGACTGCCCTCGAGCACATAGATGAAATACTGGAACTCATCACTCACCGTCTGTTCAGTTCCGCCGCCCGGCTCGATAAAAAGCTCAAGCTGAATAAATTTGGCACCACCGTGGGGTGAAGCACAAAACTTCGAAGTGGTCTTTGCGAAACCGGGTACGGTGGTCTCCACCCTGTTGGCATCAGCCAATATACTATAGGCACCTGGTTTTGAAAACGACCGACATTTTGAGACAATATCAGCCTCATTCGGTATATATCTTTCACTCATAACTTTTCTCTCCTTACCGTAAGTTCTCTATTTTTCCTGATAGTAAATTCCAAGATTGCTGTCGGAGCCGATTATTTGCTTGGAAAAAGGAACCTTGTAGCGATTGCGCTTGCTGTGGCTCACCCCGTACTGGTGAAAAAACTCCAGGACCTTTATGGCACAGACAAAGCCGTCGAGCACCGGAACTTCAAGCTCTTCTTCAAGCTCTTTATCAAACCCGGCCATACCCGCGCAGCCCAAACAGATCACTTCAGCGCCATCTTCCTCAATTGCCTTGAGAGCCTCTTTCCTGATAATGGTTTTCACCTCTCGCTCGCTTCTCTTCTCGAGATCGAGGGGAGTAAGGCCCGTTGTACGTACTGACGCACAACGGGTTTTCACGCCGTATTTTTCAACAGCCGATTCCAAAAGCGGCTTCCACCTCTCGTTGGTAGACACCACGCTGAATTTGTACCCCAACAGGGGAGCGACCTGCATCGATGCCTCGGCAATACCAATCACCGGCTTTGTGGTGATCTCCCGCAGGGCATCCGCGGAAAGGGGATCACTATAACAGGCGATAATAAACGCGTCGTACTCCTGCTGAAACTTACTGAACACCTTCACGGTGCTCAGAACACTGAGCGCCTCATCAAAACTCCCCTCCACGGACTTCGGCCCCTCATCCGGAGAGATAACCGTAACCTCGGTACCAGGCAGGGCGTATTGCTTTGCAACACGATCCATATCTACATTAAACTCTTCTGTGGTATTCGGATTGATTGCCAGTATTTTCAACAGTATCCTCCAATAAAAACTATGGTATTACGTGGGTTCCCGTCTTGCCTTCAAGAGCGTCCAGGGACTTGTCCAGGGAAGTGATTATCGCCTCTTTGCCGCTCCACTCCGCGAACCTCATGGCAGCCTGCACCTTCGGACCCATCGAACCGGCCAAAAAATGTCCCTGCTTGAAATATTCCTCAGCCTCTTTGAGGGTGAGTGTATCGAGTTCTTTCTGATCAGGTTTGTTAAAGTTAATGCAGACCTTTTCCACATCGGTGAGAATGACGAACTTGTCCGCCTTGACCGCCTGGGCAAGCTTGAAACCGGCACGATCTTTGTCGATAACCGCATCAACACCCATGTATTCGCCGTTTGCCTTCTTCTCCACGGGAATACCGCCACCGCCGGAAGCAATAACCGTTACTCCGTATTCAACGAGATCGGCAATCGCCTCGCCTTCTACAATCCCTATAGGTTCGGGGGAAGGAACAACCCTGCGCCAGCCCTTTTCAGTACCGGGCTTCACTTCACGCACTACGTATCCCTTTTCCGACTTCAGCTTTTCAGCTTCTTCTTTCGTGTAAAAAGGTCCGACCGGTTTTGAAGGATTCTGAAAATCGGGATCCTTCTCACTGACCTCAACCTGAGTTACTATCGACACAACGGGTTTTTCAATTCCCAGCTCCTTCAACCTGAAGGTGGTCCTGTTCTGCATCATCCATCCGATCTGTCCCTGGGTCATTGCACCGCACACCGCGAGGGTCTGCGCGGGGACATTGGCACTCGCCTCTTCCTGCTGTATGAGAAGCGCGCCGGCCTGAGGACCGTTTCCATGGGTGATAACAGGTCGGTATCCCGCCTTTACCACTGCGGCAATCTGTTTGCATGTCTTATCGACATTTTCAATCCTTAAAATCACGCCGTTATTCACTGCATCTT
>CAZJIN010000269.1:0-4651 GCA_964545955.1 uncultured Sediminispirochaeta sp. | reverse complement strand
GGTAATAAAAACGCAAAAAGTTTATAATCAAACTCCTTCTTCATGCCAGATCCTTTCTCTTAGTAATGAACCTGCCGCAGTCTTTTAGACTGCGTCAGCAGTGTCTTTAATATTCGTCCAGTATTTTTTGTATAGAAGAATGCAACTTATCCTGTGTTTCCTTTGGAGTCTGATTCCCCTGCATCAATTCATCCATATTTGCTACGAAAATTTTTCGTATCTCCTGAAAATTAGGAGCCATTATCTTTGGATTTGAGTAATCAAGTTGTTCTGCAGCAACTTTTGCCGCAGGGAACTCTTCCATGAATTTTTTCATATCAGGCAATTCGAGACCGTCTTTGTTGATACAAATATACCCCGATTCTCGGCTCCAGTGTGCAGCATTTTCAGGAGTTGTCATCCATTTGATAAACTCCCAAGCCGCATCCTGATTGGCCGGCGGTATCTTTTTTGAAATATGAAAATCCCCACCTCCAACCGGTACTCCGTACTGTTTTTTCTTAGGCTGAAAAGCAACGCCAAAATCAAAATTTGATTGTTTTTTCACCAACGGAAGACCACCTGTTGAATAGTACATCATCGCAGCATGACCCGAAGAGAAATCGATCGGTGTTTGGTTCCAAGGTCTAAGCGGCGGGCTCACTTTGAGTTCATTGGTCAGTTTGTACCAGAACTCAAGAGCCTCAAGAACTTCAGGTGAATCAAAATAAGACGTCTCAGCATCATCACTCAGCAGTTGACCACCATTCTGATACACAAAAGATTCAAAAATCCAGTCATTCCAACCACCAGGAAGGATGACTCCCCAGGTATCTTTTTCTTTATCGGTCAGAATAGAGGCCGCGGCTTCAAGTTCGCTCCAAGTATCCGGTGCCCGGGTTGGATCCAATCCAGCTGCTTCAAACTCATCGCTGAATTCGGCAAACATGTCTTTATTCCAGTACAGTATGGGGGTACTTCGCTGAAAAGGCTGGCCCCAAATTTTCCCCTTGGCCTTTGCGTTTCCATACAGGGCATCAAAATACTGACCGGTGAAAGCCTCGCCTCCCTCTTTCTCGATGTATTTATCCAACGGTATTATTCCATCCACAGCCAGAAGTGTGTAAAGCTCAGAAATTTCCACTACAAACACATGCGGGGGGGTGCCGCTAATAATCGAGGATTGAACTTTTGCCATTGTCTGGTTGTAATTACCGGTATACACTGGCTGAACTATGATATTCTCATGAGTATTGTTGAACTCCTCAACCATCCCATCGATTACCTGTGCTAGTGGTCCGGCTACTCCAACTACATAGTAGAAATCAAGAACAATCGGAGCCTCAGATTGCTTGTATCTCTCCAAATTTCCCGTTTCTTCGACAGCGCTCGCCTCCCCTTCTCCTTCGTTCTGACCTCCGGCCATTACAAAAGAGGTTGAGAAGATAAGCGCTACCATCAAAAACAGACAGATTTTCTTCTTCATATGCTTCCTCCTAAATTTTGTTTCTTTATGATATTTCCGAATTTTATTTTTTGTCAAGAATTTAATGTATTTTTTTGTAGTATTTTGTATTATTGTTAACCTATTTGATTAATTTTAGGTTTAATTATTCAAAAATATTCATATATTCATGAATTTACTAAATAATACGTCCGAAAAATTGGATTCTTCAGAATGTGTCTATGCAACACAACGGACATCATAACGGCAGTCAAACCCATGTAAATCACAACACATATAGTGTGTATCTACAGCAAAATACAGCTTGAACCCGAAGCATTTTTCAACCGTTTCGGTGCAGAATAATCACAGGGAACCATTGTTCTGGTGAAAAAGGCTCTTCGTTATCAAGAGATTCCTATCCACAAAAGGCAAAGAATTCTTGGCGACAAGCTGATAGAACTCGCCCGGCAAAACAGGATAGCAATCGGAGAATAAGTCACTCAACAACTATCCCTGAACTGGTCCTTGCTCTCTTGTTCGCCACAGCAAAATCGCCGCTGTTCCATAAAAAACAGCAAGGCCAACCCCGAAATCGGTGGTGAAGTACAGGGTCGGCCCCGTATCCCGTGTCAGACCGTCAAAGACGCTCTGGATGAAGAGGTTATGACTCGCGTGAAGGATAACAGAAGGCCAAATACTGCCCGACTTTATCCACAACCAGGTCATGATAAAGGTCAGTCCGAAGATCTGAAGCGTAAAAAAGAGAATCGCGAACCAGCTTTCGGTACCGCTGCTGTAGCGGGAGAAAAGAATCCCGGGGTAGTGGTAGAGCGCCCAGACCACCGAGACGATCAAGGATGTTTTGAATGCCGAAGTGCGTTTCAGGAGCTCGGGTACCAGGAAACCTCGCCACCCTATCTCCTCCCCCGCCGCGGTTACGATGCTGACCACCACCCCCAGGCTTGCGGCGACCAGGATCTTCAACGCGACATTTCCCGTGAACCTCTCGAAAGTCAGCTCACCCGCGCCGGTCGCCCAGACGATCCCGTAGACCAGCAGCCCTCCGAAGAGGGGCAGAATATACCCGAGTCCGAGGTACCTGATTTTTCCCGGTTTCCACCCGAAGTCCCGGAGGTTTTTATCAAATAGGAGCTTCACGATAACCGCGACCAGGCCCGGTACCCACATCACCATGATTACCGCGGGCATGTAGTATTCTCCCGATCCTCTCGACATGAGAATATAGAAGGGAGTACACGCCAGCAAAGTGAGTACGAGGAAAAAAACAAGCTTTTTTGTTTCAGTGTGCATGGCGGCATTGTACCATCGGTAGGTTTTATCTGTCACGCCGGTTTCACCAGATTCCAGGCGCAGATTCAAAGCGCAGATTCAAAGCGCAGATTCCAGGCGCAGAGTCCAAGCGCAGATTACAGGCCAGGGTTCTGATAAAAAGACTAAACTAAGAATCTCTCAGGTCTGCCTTTCTCAGTCGCTCGGCGGCATCCCGCAGGGCTAGAAAAGTGTCCTCGTCGCCCCCGGTGTCGGGATGATATTCGAAGGCCAGCATCCGATAACGCCGGCGAATATCCTCGGGAGTCGCCTCCACCGGCAGACCCAGCAGGGTCAGATCCTCGTCACGCCGATAGTATGCCTCCAGGCGGCCGAAGAAGCCCGTGATCATCCGCCGCACATCCTCCTCACCCACCCCTTCCATGTTGTCCAAGTCCAGGTAGTATGAGGCCACAGGGTCGTGTTCCGCCGGAAGGTTCCCGGAATCCCCGGCTTTCCCGGAATCCCCGGCTTCAATGAAAGGCTCCAGCCTGATATCCAGGCAGAAAATCTCCAGATTGTACCGCTTCTCCTCTCGCAACCGATCCCGCAAACGGTACAGTACGTGAAAGAGAAAAAAGTGACTGCGAAACAGCTCGAGGTCTCCGTCCCGTGAGTCCGGCAGAAACCCCTCCTCTCCGAGCGCCTGAATCAGATCGTATTCCCGAAGGCCTTCAGATCGGGTTTCAAGGATCCCCAGGATGGGCGAAAAAAGCAATTCCACCCGGTCTTCAGTGAACAAACTCTCCATTATCTCTCCGCGATCACCAGCATTTCAAAATCTCCGATGGTCAGTATTATTCGCGTAGTTCTCGAAGAGTTCTTCATACCATTGTTTCATTTTTATTGTTCTCCCCACTTTTATAAAAATAGCATATATCCCGGATTCGGTCGATCTTACCAATAATCGACCAATAATCGGCGATTCAGACTGGGTCACACTCTATTTTGATCAAGGACATCAATGAGGACAAGAACGTGCCCCCCCCTCCTTCTCATCAGGGTTTTTTAGCTGCTATCTTCATCAACATTTTAGAGGCAGTATGAAGTCCGAGATCTTCGAGTGTACTCTGTAGGGGCCGGCCTGTTTCTTTGTCCCAACCCTCCAATTCAAAGAAAAGGGTCTTCCATTGTTCGACCTTTTCCCGGTCAAGACACCTGGAGGCAACATTTTTGTATTCCCACGATCCGTTCTCTTTAACAGGCATATAGTAGGCAAGTTTGGAGCCCGGAACCAGAGATACTCCCGGAGAAGGGACAGAGTACATATAGTCGGCAAACTTTTCCATATCCCTGTGTCGTCCCTGCAAAGCCCAGATACTGCGATTGAGATTTAAGATTTTTCTCCCGATTTCCATTGACTCTTCAAAACTCATATTTTTTCCGGTAACGGCATTAAAGAATGCGATCTCCCCTTCGGGGGTGAGACCTTTGTTATCAGGGCCGTACGGATTCACGAAGTCGGCGAAGGCATTGTCACAGAGACCGCAGGTCTGTTTCCAGAACAGGGAATAGTGCAGCAACCATGCCGTAGTCCGTGCCATATGAATGCTGTACAAGTTGTCACTGCTGAAATCTATCATCAAAGGATCGTTATAGGGGACACATTTTTCCGCAATAATCTTCGAAGCCTCTTCAGCAGAGACCACTGGAGTTTTTCCGGCGGGAATATCCAGATTGGGAATCCAGTAAGAAATCGTATTGAAATCGTGGCTGTTGATATCCCTCGAGGTAACGAGAGAGGCATACCCCCAATAGGCCTCGTTTCTGGGATCATAATGGATCGGATACCCCCAGGGCAAAATCTGCAGGAGACCGGTGGATAAATCTTCTTCCAATCTACCCCACTCCTTTGCCGCCCTCACAATACCTTCGGCAAGAAGATCGCCGATCCCC
>CAZJIN010000268.1:0-4693 GCA_964545955.1 uncultured Sediminispirochaeta sp. | reverse complement strand
GATGCAGCGCACCTCTGGGGAATGGATACCATTACTGCCGAACAGACCATCATCGCGGAATACCCGGGTCGGAAGCGACCTTCAGTTGCTGTAATTGGTCCTGCAGGTGAAAATCGTTCACTTATTTCTGGTATATCAAACGATTTGGGCAGATTTGCAGCCCGCTCAGGCGTAGGGGCTGTTATGGGATCCAAGAAGCTCAAACCCCTGGTGGTCAACGGCACCGGCGGCGTTCGACCGGCGGACCCGGCGGCCATACGCGAGGCGGCGTTGCGAATCAGAAAACAGCTCGCCGATCATCCGGTCACCGGAGAGGGACTGCCCCTTCTGGGTACTCCGATTCTGGTGAACATCATCAACCAGACCGGTGCTTTTCCCACCCGCAACTTTCAGGAGGCGGTCTTCGAAGGTGCCGAATCGATCAGCGGGGAACACCTGCGTGAACATCAGCTGGTTAAAAACAAGGCCTGTTTCGGCTGCAACATCGGCTGCGGCAGGGTCACCCGGTCGACCAAAGCGTCCTTCGAATCCTACGGTGAGGGACCGGAGTATGAAACATCCTGGGCCTTCGGCGCTCAGTGCGGCGTCGACGACATTGAAGCTATTATCAAGGCCAACAATATCTGCAACCGCAACGGTCTCGATACCATTTCAGCCGGATCCACCATCGGCTGCGCCATGGACCTTTACGAAAAAGGCTATTTGCCCGAAAAAGATGTGGGCATGCCGATCCCCTTCGGCAGCGCCGAAGCGGTGGTGAAGCTCACCGAGATGATGGCAAGGGGCGAAGGATTCGGAAAACTCATGGCCGAGGGAAGCTATCGGATGGCCGAAAAATACGGTCACCCCGAACTTTCAATGTCCGTGAAGAAACAGGAAATGCCGGCCTACGATCCTCGTGGCGTCCAGGGCATGAGCCTCGAGTACGCCACCAGCAACCGCGGCGGCTGTCATGTCCGGGGCTATCTGATCTCACCCGAAGTCCTCGGAGTACCGGAAAAACTCGACCCACAGGAAATCAAGGACAAGGAAGTCTGGCTCAAGATCTTTCAGGATCTCACCGCGGCGGTCGACTCCGCCGGCATCTGTCTTTTCACCACCTTCGGTCTAGGGGGCAAGGAAGTCGCCGAACAGCTCAAGGCTTTGACCGGTGAAGAGTATGACGAAGCACGGGTGATGGAATGCGGCGAAAGGATTTACAACCTGGAGCGGCTTTTCAACATCGAGGCGGGCTTTACGAAGGACGACGACGCCCTGCCTCCCCGTCTGTTGAAAGATCCCATCCCCGCCGGACCGATGAAGGGCAAGGTGGCCAGGGCACCGGAAATGCTACCGAAGTACTACAAGGTACGAGGCTGGGATGAAAACGGTGTTCCCACAAAGGAAAAACTCCAGGCGCTGGGCCTGAATACTTTCAAGTTTTCAGGGTAATCTCGACTTTCCGACGGTAGAACGCATGACTATGTGAGAGGAGCCGGTCCGTTTCAGGGCCGGCATCTCTTTTGTTTTGTACAGGATTTTTCAAAGAAAACACAAAAATGCGGAACCGTCACTTTTTAGCGGAACGTATATGGAAACAAAAACAACAGATCAACTGCTGGCCCCCTACCGGGGAGAGCCGGCAGGTATTATCCAGGCACTTCAGGATATTCAAAATGAGTACGGGTACATCTCAAAGGAAAACCTGCGGACCACCGCCAACGAATGCGGGATCCCCTATTCCTACGCCTACTCCATCGCCACCTTTTATCGCTCCTTCTCCCTCAATGAACGGGGACGCTACGTGATCAAGGTATGTGACGGAACCGCCTGTCACCTCAGGATGTCCATGGAACTGATGGCGGAACTGGAAAACGAGCTCGGAATAGGCCCCGGAGAGACGACCAAAGACAAACTCTTCAGCATTGAAACGGTCAACTGTCTCGGCGCCTGCGCTATGGCCCCGGTCATATCGATCAACAATGAGCTTCACGGGTATCTTACCCGCACAAAGTTGAGGTCCCTCATCGAGGACCTTACCGAAGAGGCCCGGGGGATTAAAAAATGAGTGGACATAACAACACTGAAAAAATCAGAATCAGCGTTTGCAATGATATAGGCTGCCAGGGTCTGGGAAACAAGGAGCTCTTCGAGGAGTTCGAACGTCTTCAGGATGACTGGTTCGAAATACAAGCCACCGGCTGCAAGGGTCTCTGTGCGCGGGGTCCTGTTGTGGAGGTACAGCCGTCGGGGCATATCTATTTCGATGTAAAACCGAAGGATGTAGCCGGAATTCTCGAAAAAATAAAGACCGGAGATGTTTACGAACCTCGCCTTTATCGTGACCCCTCTACAAAAACCAGAATCCCTGAAATCGATCAGGTTCCCTTCTACCGGGGGCAGCGGAGGATCGTCCTGGGGGTCAGCGGTCATATCGATCCCCTGTCCCTTGAAGAGTACAGGTCCCTCAGCGACGGTTATCGCGGTCTTGAAAAAGCCCTCTCCATGGAGTCTTCGGAGGTGGTGCGGACCGTCATTGATTCGGGTCTCCGCGGACGCGGAGGAGGAGGTTTTTCCACGGGAAAAAAATGGAGTTCCGTCCTCTCCCAGCAGGAACCGACGCGTTACCTGATCTGCAACGGCGATGAAGGCGATCCGGGGGCTTTTATGGACCGCAGCGTCATGCAGGGGGCCCCTTTTCTCGTTCTCGAAGGGATGACTATCGGCGCTTTCGCAATAGGCGCCCATGAAGGCTTCATCTATGTCCGGGACGAATACCCCGTTGCCATCGACCACCTGTCCCGGGCCATCGAAATCGCCCGCCGCAAGGGATACCTCGGACGGGACATCCTCGGGAGCGGTTTTGATTTTGACATCAGCATCAAGCGCGGTGCCGGTGCCTTCGTCTGCGGTGAGTCCTCCGCCCTGATGCGCTCCATCGAGGGCAAGATCGGAGAGCCCAACGAGAAGTACATCCACGCATCCGAGCGCGGCCTCTGGGAAAAACCCACTGTCCTCAACAACGTCGAAACCTTCGCCACCGTCCCCTTCATCCTTCGAAACGGTGCCGAATGGTTCCGCGGCATGGGCACTGAGGCATCCCCGGGGACCAAGATTTTCTCCCTGGTGGGCAAGATTAAAAACGCCGGACTCGTCGAGGTCGAAATGGGCACTACTATCTCCACCATTGTTGAGGAGATCGGCGGCGGCATTCCCCACGGGCGTCCCTTCAAGGCCGTGCAGACCGGCGGTCCCTCGGGGGGGTGTATACCCGCCTCCCATGCTCATACCCCGGTGGATTTTGATTCCCTCACCGAACTCGGCTCAATGATGGGTTCGGGGGGCATGATCGTAATGGATGATCGCGACTGTATGATCGAAGTCGCCCGCTACTATACCGCCTTTCTCGTCGAGGAATCCTGCGGCAAATGCACCCCCTGCCGTGAGGGTCTGCTGCAGATCCTCTCGATCCTCGAGCGGATCACCCGGGGCGAGGGAAAAAAGGAGGACCTTGCCACCCTAAAGGAACTGGGGGAATACATCACCGAAAGCAGCCTCTGCGGTTTGGGTAAAAGCGCCGCCAATCCCCTGCTGAGTACCTTGCGCTATTTCGAGGACGAGTACCTCGACCACATCGACCACGGTCATTGCACCGCCGGGGTCTGCAAGGACCTCACCACCTTCAGGATTGATCAGAAACGGTGTACCTCCTGCGGCCTCTGTACACAGGTCTGCCCCACCGACGCGATCATGGTAAACGACAACACATACCGCATCGACACGGCCTCCTGCATCACCTGCGGAGAATGCCGGAACGTCTGCCGCTTCGACGCGGTAGTATGGTAGGAGATGTGAATATGGATAAGGTTATGGAAAAAAAATCTACAATCACCGTCGAAATAAATGGGAAAAAAATCTCCGCCCCCCAAGGGGCGAGACTTCTGGATGTATGCACTGAGCGAGGAATTTACATTCCCACCCTCTGTTACCATCAAGCCCTCCCCGGCTACGCCGCCTGCCGCCTTTGCGTGGTTGAGCTTCACCGGGGGGACTGGTCAAAACTTGTGACCTCCTGTGAATACCCCCTTATGAAAGAGGGTGAGCGTTTTTCCACCGACTCGGAGAAGGGCTGGAAGAGCCGTCTCACCAGTGCCGAGCTTCTCCTCGCCCGCGCGCCGGAATCCAGGGAAGTCCTTGAAAAGGTCCTCGGCCGGGGTATCGGAGCAGCCACACGCTTTGCGAGAATCGAGGTGGACAACAAAAAATGTATTCTCTGCGGCCTGTGTTATCGCCTCTGCCACGCCCAGGGAACCGCCGCGATTTACACCACCGGCCGGGGTGCCAACAAAGTCGTCACAACCCCATTTCACGAGGCCAATGACGCCTGCATCGGCTGTGGTTCCTGCGCCGCCATCTGCCCAACCGGGGCCATCACCATGAGGGAACCCCCGGGCAAACGTGCTATCTGGCGTCAACTTTTCGAACTTGAAAAATGTCCGGAATGCGGGACTCCCCATATCACCGCCCGAATGATCGAACACATGAAAGAACACACCGACCTGCCGGAAGAGGTGATCCGCCTCTGTCCCCATTGCAGGTTGCGACACCTTGGAGCTAAGATGGTCGGAGGAACTGCGGGAAGGGTGACAAGTCCATAGCTACCTTAGGCATACCGAGGTGGGCTAAGAGCTACCGAAGCGCCGAAAAAGAAAGG
>CAZJIN010000267.1:0-4709 GCA_964545955.1 uncultured Sediminispirochaeta sp. | reverse complement strand
GGCTTTAGCTTCGGAATGCGGCAAAAGAAGGGCAATATCCACATCACTTTTCGGTGTCTCCGTTCCGTCCGTACATGACCCGAACAGGTACACCGCCTGAACATCGGAAAAGGCCGTAATTATCGGCTCCATTGGAAGCTTTACCATATAAAATAGTATACCCCCAAGGGAGTCATCGGTCTACACACTAAAAACGGATAGGGGTTAAGCGCCCTCAAAGAAAACCTCTTACTACAATTCCGGAATCCAATCCCGGGTTCAATCCATCCAAAACTCGTATATATAGCTATCCAGGACCACACCGGTCTCCACTTCGACCAATTGGGCGTTGATCCGGTAGTCACCCTCGATGGAGTTGATGGTACCCGTCAGGATGATATCTGCGCCAAGCTGTTTACCCAGGGCCGCCTGCTTCGTTTCGTCCGCCAGAGCGGAGAGCTGGAATTCCATCTCTTTCATGATCCGGTCGAGGACCTGTCGGCCCACCACCTTCAGATCCAGGTGTTCCTCGCTTATGACCATGGCGATCTTGGAGGTGAGGGTGTCGATGAGGTAGTCGCTGATCTCTGATTTTTTCTCATCTTCGGTAAAATAGTACACCGAAAGAGTCCTGCCCGCCAAAAGCTCGGGTCGTTCATACACCTGGTCGCTGAGATCCCAGGCGATCTCCTCCATCACTTCCTCAGCGCTGTCCATACTCGCGCAGCCCGTCAGAATTGTCCCTGTTGAAATGAACATGAGAACCAGTACCACGGTCAATGAAATCAATTTCCCTTTCATGACGTTCCTCCCTCAGTTCCCATTATACTACTATTTCCTTGAGGAGAATGAATTTTTTACCTTGAAAGGCCGGGCACTTCATAGGAGTCAGTAGTGACGGATCGGTAAAGCCCGGACGATCTCCTCCAGCGGTCAATATGCCGATAGCCTTCGAGAAGGCTATCCCTCCGGGGCGAGTCCTTCCGTGGTATACACTCGACGATCGAAGAGAAATCCACTCGTACCGTTCCCGTAGTTGATTTCCTTGATTTTTCGTTTGAGATGGGCCACCGTCTGACCGAGGCGACCGGGATGCGGGGCTACGAGGAAATTCTGGTCGGACACGACTGCCACACTCAGGGTCACCAGGAAGACGTTCTCGATTTGCCCCTTGCGATTGAGGACCTCGTATGTACCCCGAAGTACATCAGCTTCGGTAAAAAGTTCCTTTTTTTGTTCATCAAACCGGATGCACAGGGTATCAAAAAAACTATCAAGGAGCCGATGTTCCGCAAGAAAAACAAAATCATCTCCTCCCACATGACCCAGACGACAGGGGTTTTCAGGCTCGACGATGTGCTCTTTGATATGATCCGAGACCACCACTGCGAGAAGCTTGATCATGTCGTCGCCGGCGGAAAAACCGTAATGATCGTTGTACTCCTTGAAGCGATCCAGATCGAGATAGGCTATCGTGTATTCCGGACGACGAAGCAGATCCTCCAACCACACATTTATAGCCACATTTCCCGGAAGCCCGGTGAGGGGATTGGCGTTGGTGGCAAACTTTACCTCCGTGTCGAAGGCCCGGTCAATCACTTTTTTCATGGTGATGGTACCGACGAGTGTTCCCGCTTCATCGACCACGATCACCGGCTCATAGAGTTCGTCGTCCTTGCGACCCATTGCCAGCTTCCCAAGAACACGGAGATCCGTTGACTCCTCAACTACCAGCATCTCCCGTTTGTACAAGGTTTCGATCATCTTTTTCCGATACAGGGCGTAGCCGAAACGTCCTGAGACCCGGGAGTAAAAATATTCTCGTGTGATGAGTCCCGCCGGCCGGTCCTCCCGGTCCACGACCACAACATGACCGACCGTATGGTTGGATCGAAAGAACTCATCCAGATCCTCCCCGTTCATGCTTCTTTCCGAAAAAGTCGTAGGCCGGGTAATCATCTTGTAGATCGAAACATCCACGGCAAAGGTCTTTCTCACATACTCGTTCTTCAGCTCATTCAGGGCTTGCCGGGCCTCACCCGTCAAACCGCTGGGGGCATCTTCGGGCACACCGAGAAAAAAACCCTGGGCGAACCGTGCCCCCAGTCGATAGGCTGAACGAAGTTCGTCCCTGGTTTCGACGCCTTCCATTAGGATGCTGCTTCCGACATTTTCCGCGAAGTCCGATATTGCCTTTACCAGGTTCTGTTTGTAGCTGCTGCGGTGGATTCCGCGGACAATTTCCCGATCTATTTTTAAAAAATGGGGGGATGTCGCGACGAGGGTAATCAGTCCGCTATGTCCCGAACCAAAATCATCGAGGGCGATCCGAAAACCCTGCTGTACATAGGCTTTTATGATTTCCTCAAAATGCTCGTAATCCTTCACACTCTCAGTTTCGGTGATTTCCAGGACAAGCTGCTGCCCGCTGATCCCATAATTACTTAGATTTGTCATCGAGAAGCCCGCCTGAAACTCCGGCTTGGAAAAGGTATGGGGACTGATATTGATAAAAAAATTCGCATGCGGATTGTCCACCGTGAGACCGGCCACTTTTCTCAAGGCCGCCCGCCTGCAGGCAAGCTCAACCTCCTGGAGGAGATCCCATTTCTGGGCCGCCTCGAAAAGCTTCGCCGGAGTAAAATATTTTCCAGTTCCCCTTGCCAGGAGTTCGTAACCGAATACGCTCCCCGTGTAAAGATCCACTATCGGCTGCACGTAGGAATGGATTTCATTTCTATTCACCATTTCAATAAAGTGAATATACTCCTCATCCCCCATATTGCCACCATGATCCGCAGGGTTCACATGGAGCTCAAAGTGTTTCAAATCTCCATTATACATAAAATAGCCTCCCGGATTTCCATAATGGGGGACCTTTGTTAAAAAAATATGAATAATTGGTCAGTATTGCGCCTAATCAGGAAAATAAGGACCAGGCGCTGCAAAAGGGTTTCATGATCAGCTTGACCTTTACAGATAGGTGGAATCTCTCCCCGAAGATAGAAAATCCCCGATTCCGCTGAAAAAATACAGTATCAACGTCACAATTGCAATTGCGGCTCCCATTATCGCGAAAAACAAGGGCAGACGGGACTGGAATACCTGAACCACTATTCCGCCGCCGGCATAGGCCAGTGGAACGGAGAAAGAAGCCATCGATTCCATGATTCCAAAGATTCTTCCTCGGGCGGAAGGTGAGATCCGGTGGTACAAAGAGGTGGTGATAATTTGATGTACCACTCCGATTGCGGCGCCGGCGGCCGGAAGTGCAAACCAGAGGTACAAGGGGCTTACTATCGGAAGTAGCAATCCCAGCAGAAGCGCCAGGAAAACCAGGGAGGAGTATAAGTATTTGTGGTTTTCTCGCCCCTGCCTGCCCTTTCGGCCCTGCAGCCTCTCCATACCGCCCGGTCTACCGCTCTCCATACCGCCCGGCCTGCCCGGGAAAAAACCGTATATGAGGGCTCCGACCCCACCTCCGGCCAAAAGAAGTGCCAGGGCTATACCGAACAGTTGAGGGCCGAAGCCGTAGCGCTGCTCCAGCAGAAAGGGCAGAGCCAATATTACCGGAGGATACAGACTGTTTACAAAACCGTAAGACAGCAGCAAAGGACCGAGCCCCCGGTTGTGGTGAAGGTAGTCTCCAATTTCATGGAACTGCCCCTTCAGACGTACCCATAACCGGGGTAAACCGGGGGGGCTTTCAACCACGGGATAATGATAACTGATGCAGACTTCGGGCACCGCTGAAAGGATAAAAGAGATCCCGTTCGCGATGAACAGAACCGCCGGGCCAAAGAAAACGAAGACGAGCCCGCCCAGGGAAGTACCGGCAAAATTGGCCGTGAGAAGGGAGGTGCTTTTTACCGAGTTAAGGGAACGGACTTTTTTTTGACTGGACACGAGTTCGGGAAAAAGTGCGTGGGCCGCCGGTAAAAAAAGAGCGGTGAAACTTGAGACTATAAACGTGCCTGCCAGCAAAAGGCCGAAAGTGAGAGTACCATTCATGGCTGCAAACCCCAGTAGAATCATTACCGCGCCTCGTACAATGTCACTGCCTGCTATCAGGTGCTTTTTGTTGGAAGAGTCGGCCAGCATACCGCCCAGGGGAGTGAAAAGTACAATCGGCAGATAGGCGATGAACTGAAACAAACCCAGCGCCCCGGGACTCCCGGTTATCTCCTTGATGTACAAAATAACAGCGACCAGATATACACTGGACCCCAACTTCGATACCAACTGACCACTCAGGAGCAGCAGAAAATTGCCTTCACTCTCTTGCGTCTCCACCTTTCCTCCTTTATAAGAAGTATAGTGAGTAATGAAATAATCCGCTACTACAATGACAATACCGACCGATTCCTCAAGTTTGGCCACGGCGGAGAAAGCCTGGCGATTCACCGGGCGGTATGGGCAGAGGGAGTTGAAGACCGCCGACAGGCAATGAACTATGTAAATTTCCGTATTGCCGAGAAGCTGGGTGACAGGAATACCGGCAGGATCCTCGATATCGGCTGTGGGGTTGGGGGAAGCATGCTCTATCTGGCCGGAAAAACCTCCTCGCGGATCAGTGGTGTTACCATCAGTCCGCACCAGGCTGAAACGGGGCAAAAACTGATAAAGAATGCCGGCTGCTCCGATCGGTGCCGTATAATCCCGGGGGATTTTACGAATACGCAGCTGATCCGGCACCTCGCACCACCCTTTGATGCAGCTTACGCGATCGA
>CAZJIN010000266.1:0-4710 GCA_964545955.1 uncultured Sediminispirochaeta sp. | reverse complement strand
CTGAAGCTTGCGAATCTTTTTCATCTGCTTACGCTCGAGGGCCTTCTTCTTCCGATTCTTGATCGTTGAAGGCTTTTCGAAATACTCGCGCTTCTTCCATTCTCGAATGATTCCTTCTTTCTCAACCATTCTCTTAAACCTCTTGAGCGCTTTCTCGAGCGGTTCAGTTTCATCTACACGGATATATGCGATTGTCATCACCCCCTTTTAATTGGATGTCTGTTCACCATCATTGGTGGGCTTGATTGTGTCAATTATTTTCCGTTCTGTCAACTCCCGCGGATCCACGGCAGTTCCATTTACCCTTATCTCCCAGTGCAGGTGAGGACCCGTTGCCAGACCGGACCTACCCACGGAACCGATCCGTTCTCCCCTCTTCACCATCTGGTCCAATTTCACACTCAGCTCTTTTAAATGAAAATAGATTGAATAAACCCCCGGTAGATGTTCTATCACCACGCTGTATCCCGAAATGATTCTGTTCTTTGCCAGTACCACACGGCCCGCCGCTGCGGCATGCACGGGAACCCCCTCCCGTGCGGCCATATCAATTCCGGTATGCACGGCAGAGGCGGTTCTGTTGTTGGTATATTGAAAAATCCTGCGATCCCCGTATTCCGAAGAAACTCGGAAGTAATCAAGACCCTCGAACTGTATAGGAAGGGTGAAGTCGAACCTGTCATGAAGGGCGGTTCTGTTGAAAGTCCCATAAATGGCCTGGATTTCCAGGGCTTCGTTTCGCTGCAGCTCATCCTGTTCTGTCCTCAAATAGGTAAGCTCCTGATTCAAGGGAATGACATCCCGACGAAACTCCCTCGCTCCAAGGATAAATTCTCTCCTGTAGTAGGACCTCCTGTCTCCGTAACGTCCTTGGATCAGGTAATTCCCCGGCACCAGGGTGGAATCGAGGGGAAGCAGGGCGGTCCTTTTACCCTCCGAAGTGGAAAAAAAAGGCACCGTCTTCAACACCCGACCATTCTCATCCAGAAGGCTGATCGATTCCAGGGGAAACGCATCCCCCGGAAGAGAGACGCTCAGGACGTCACCGGGTGATCCCCTCCCGGGAAGGGAAAACCCGTCCTGACCCCAGAGTATTCCCGATACCACAAAGAGCAAGAGTATGACTGGAACAGGAAAAGCGGAGCCTCTACCGAATATTCTGAACTTCATGCACTTCTCTTGATATCAAGTATCGTGAGCTGAGAGGTTTCGGTATTCTGAAAGTAATTTCGTCCGAGACGGAACACCACATCCACCCTGTCGCTCAGGGAGAAATCCCGGTCCACCTTATCTCCCGCCCGCCAGTATATCGCCGGCCATTTGTAACTGCCGGAATCGAGAAGCATCTTTACATGGAGTTGTTCTCCCTTTCCTACCAGGTCCAGTTGAGAAATCTTCAGATCCCGTACGAGAAAAATAATCGGCGGGCTTTCTTCTCCGTAGGGTTCAAAGCGTTCCACCATCCTGTGCAGATCGGGATTGAGGTATTTCAGGGGGAGTTCGGCATCTATTAACAGGACATCTTCTTCCTGCTCCTGGGGATGCAACCGACTTACCATATCAATGAACCTGCGTTCAAACTCCTCGAACTTGTCATCCGGAAGACTGAAACCCGCAGCATAGTCGTGTCCGCCGTAGTCAATAAAAATATCATCGAACTGCGAAAGAAGAGATTTCAGATTAAAGCCCTTCACACTGCGCATACTCCCCACCAGATGGGAATCCAGGGACGCGATCACCGTGGAGGGGACTCCAAACAGCTGCACAAGCCGTGATGCTATAATTCCTGTGATACCACGGTGAATGCTGCGATCCCTCACCATCACCATTCGACCGTCCCGTTTTTCAAAGCTCGTTCTTGCCTTTGGGAGGATTTTCTCCCATGCCGTTTCTCCAAGTTTCTTTCTTTCACGGTTGAGACCGAGGACTTCCGCCACCAGTTTGCTGCGGACCTCACGGTCCTGTGTAATCAGGAGTTCCGCCGCCTTGTCGGGAACACCCAGCCGACCGGTCGCGTTGATCACCGGTGAAATCTGCCAACCCACATCAGTGGTGCCTATTTTTTTTCCCAGAAGCCTCTGTTGAAGGAACAGTTCGTGCAGCCCTTCCCGTTCAACGGTGTTGAGTTGTTGCATTCCCTTTTTTACTAACAGCCTGTTTTCATCTACCAGGGGCATCATGTCGGCCAGGGTACCCAGGGCCACAAGATCGAGTTTTTTCTCAAAGCCCGTGGAAAGTTGGGGATACCGACGTTGCACGAAGGATTGAAACAGAGTAACGAATATATCTATCTCCGAGGTCTGTTCAGGATGATACCGGTTGCTTCTACTTCGATCCCGGATTTTGAGAAGACTGTTGTCCTTCAGTTCCGGAAAAAACTTCCACATCTCAGGGGCCACATCTATCAGATTGATCTCCACTTCCTTACCAAAAACCTTCTCAAGAAGCTTATGCTGTAGTTTTTCATCGTACACCAGAAGCTGCGTATTCATGAGAAAAGGTCCGAGACGACCCTGGTCGGGACGCACCATTCCCGGCACAAGGAATTCTGAGAGTCGATCGACCTCTTCCAGGTTGTACAGCTTCACCGCGTCGAGAACCACTGTGTCGTTTCCCGGACGTGCGAGAAGAAGAACTATCTCCTCCTTGTAAAGCTCGGTTCTACTGAATTCGAGAGCCCAGATAAGCTTCGCCACTACCCCGCATCCTGCGAGATCTCGAAAGGGATAGCCTGAATCGGGTACCTTCGGATCAATAATTGCCACCGCGGGGGGAAGCTGCTCCTGTGGATTGTGATGGTCCAGGATTATCGTATCGATACCCAGGCGGGAGGCGGCGGCGATTTCATCCACATTTGAAATCCCGCAATCAACGGTGATAAGCAATTCCCCTCCCTCGGCGGCGAAGTCCTCCACCACTTTCATGGTCAGACCATAGGGGTCATTTCCAAGGGGAAGTCCCCAATCCGCGTCAAGGCCGAGATTACCAAGGGCTTCCTTGAGAAGAACCGTGGAGGTGATTCCGTCAACATCCCGATCTCCAAAAATTTTAACCTTCTCTCCCTCGTGAATTGCCTGGAGTATCCGATCGATCGCGTCCTCCATTTCATTAAATAAAAAGGGATTATGCGCGAATAACAGATCACTTTCCAGGTAGTATTTCAGATCTTTCGGTTCAGTCACACCACGTCGGACCATCACCGCTGCGGTGAGCAGATCGAGGTTGAACCGCTCCGCCAGCATACGTACCGTCTCTTTATTAATATCTGATTTTTGCCATTTCATGTTCTATCCTTTCAGTGCATTCAGCTCAACAGATTTGAGTACCTCGTATTCGGCACCCGTCGACTTAAGATAAGACCTGTACAGTTCCAGTGTCTTCACCCGGAAAGACACGACAGGAATACCTTCCTTTCCGGAAGGGTCAGGCAGTTTTGTGCGCTCCTTGATCCTTGCAAGGGTGAGATGGGGGGTATAAGGTCTCCGATCCCGGGGAAAAACTGCCGAGGTCTGATCTGTAATAATTTTTTGAAGGGCCCTACAGGAATCCCCGCCGTCCCCAACCCCGAAATACAATACCCTCGCGATGTCTCTCTTCGGAAAAAAACCAAGCCCCTGAAGCCTAAGGTCGAATTCCTCCAGACCGGATGCCGCGGTACTCATGGCGGACTCAATGTGGGGAAGGTATTTCTCTTCAACTTCTCCAAAAAAATTGAGGGTAATATGCAACCCTCCCATCCTGATCCATTTCAGCTGCGGGTATCTTCCCCGCAGAAGAGAGGTATCCTGAATGATTTTTTCTCTCAGATCCGTGGGAACGGAAATCGCCGTAAAGAGCCTCATACCCAACCTTTCTGAAGCGTATTCAAGCGCGCCCCCACCACCTCTTCCACAAGTACGTAGAGAAATGTACGAAGCATCTTCCTTTCTTCATCCGGCAATTCTACACCGAGAGTACGGGAAAAGGGAAGGCTGAAGGTATGATTGAGATAGTTGCGCGCCCCCGGTGAAAGTCGCATATCAATAGCCTCACCTCTGCAGTTTGCGCAGACCAGCCGACCGTCCTGCAGGAACATCGCTTCATTTCGCTCCATGGTTCTGCCGCATTCATCACACCTTTCAGTTTCGGGCCGGAACCCGATCAGTTCCAGGTAGCGCCACATAAACTGAATATTTATCCACACATGACTCCCTTCTCCATCGAGAAGCTGTAAACCCTCACGGACGAACTGGAAGAGTCGATTGAAATCGCCTCCCCCCGCAAAGGACTTCACCAGAAGCTCAGACCAGAAAAGGGCGGTATAGTATCGTTCAAGATCACCTCTGATTCCATCATGTACCAATTCCGGAATGATCTCAGTAACCTTGTAGCGATCCTTTACCGGATCATGATAAAGCAGAAAGGCACCGTCGGTAAAGGGTTCGCTTACACCGGAGAGCTTACTCTTCCCCTTAAAGGCGCCGAAAGCCGTGGTATGGAAAATTCCCAGATCGGGGGAGAGCACTATCAGACCCTTGTGATACTCGGCGACCCTGTAGCTTTTAAGAATCACCCCGAAGGTGCGGATGTTGCGACCCATAATGCTTCATCATACGACGGGCGAGGGATCAATGTACATAGGATTTAGAATTGGTCGGTTGCTCGATTGCTCGATTGTTCGATTTGACTCGTTCATTCCCAAGCGAACGAGAGAAGCGGAACCATCTTGAT
>CAZJIN010000265.1:0-4722 GCA_964545955.1 uncultured Sediminispirochaeta sp. | reverse complement strand
CCCGACTATCGACACCTCTCTCTTTATTACGGGAGACTACTCATCGGGCTGGACCGCCTGGAGGATGCCTACGAATTCTATAGAGAAAAGCTCGAAGGAAGTCCGAACGATCTTTCGGTGATCGAAGCTCTTCTCGAAACAACAATGAAACTGGAACGTTGGGATGAGGCTTCGCTCTACGTAGAGGAACTTCTGATGCAAAGAGAGTCGGTGGAACTCTACATTCGCGGGGTTACGATATACCGTCGGCTGGGGATGAACGAAAGGGCCCTTGAGTACGCGGCAACCTCAGCGGAAAAATATCCGGACAACCCGCCGGCGGTGGAAACCTACCTGTCCCTGTTGATCAGTCAGGGGAAAGAAGGTGTGGCGGAACAGTTTATCCGGGAGCAGCAGGAGGGGCGGCGGGATTCGAAGATCAGGAGTCTTCTCTACTATTTCCAGTCTCGTCTCGCCGAGAACAATACACAAAAGCTTCAACTGTTGCAGTCCGCTCTCCTCGAGAATATTCGCAATTTTTCCGCCCTGCGGGATATAGCCCTGTTGTATGAGTCTCTTGGCGAGTATAACAAGGCCCTGCGTTACCTCCGACAGGCCCTGATCGTCAGACCTGAGGATGTGGAACTTCAAAAAAAATTGAGAGAAATTGAAGCAAAACGGGACTAAAGGGAGGGCAAGAGATGTTACGTTGTCTGGTGTTAAATTCACCTCACTCTACAAGGGCTATTGATGACCTGAGGCGGTATGGACCCTACATTGATGCCGTAGAGATCATAGTAGACCTTAATGATCCCCCGGCTTTCGATAGGGTGAAGGCCCTGTGCGGGGATGCTCCTCCCACGGTGATTCTCAGCTGCTCCCCGGGGATAGGGAAGGAAGACTCTAGACAATCCTTGTGTGAAAAGGTCCTGCTGAAGCTTCTTCAGCCCGGCGTCACCCATGTGGATATTGAAGAAGGTCTGGAGTGTCCCGATCTTGAAAAAAGGGCGAGAGAATCGGGGATCCGAATAATTCGTTCAATCCACGATGATGAGGGAGTTCCGGAGGATCTGGTTGCAAGGATGCGCGGGATTGTTGATATCGGCGCGCTTCCGAGGCTTACCTGCAGACCGCGTACATCTGCGGAGGTCCTGGGCTTGATGGAGATGACCCGTCAAATGGAAGATATGGAAAAAATAGTGGTCGGCGTGGGTCTCTTCGCCTTTTTCGGTCGAATAGCCCCATGGCTGTTCGGTTCAACCATGACCTGTCTGTCCGTGAAGGCAGATGAGATTGAGTCAGGAGAGATTGATCCCGTAAGCCTCGAAACTGTATATCGGTTCTCGCAACGTGGGGAAGACAGTCAAATCTACGGGATCATTGGAAACCCCGTGGTGCATACCAGGAGCCCTCATCTGCATAATAACTGGTTCGAATCCGAGGGCTTGAACGCGATTTATCTTCCCTTTCATGTGGATGAAGTGGGTCCTTTTATGGAGATCGCGAAAATGATAGGGCTGAAGGGCCTGTCGGTGACGGTACCCCACAAACATGAAATCATCCGATATCTGGACCGTGTGGGACATGATGTTTCGTTGATCGGATCCTGTAATACGGTGATATATACGGGAGAAGGGTGGGGGGGAAGCAATACCGACTACAAGGGATTTCTCGAACCCCTGGGCAGGCTTTTTCCCTCACGGCAATTCAACACTGCTCTTGTGGTAGGGGCCGGCGGCGCCGCACGAGCGGTGGTATACGCGCTCCTGCAGGAGGGGATTCACGTGGTCATTGTCAATCGGACCGCGACGAAGGCCGAATCTCTCGCAAGGGATATGGGTGTTTCCTGGATAGAGATGGAGGATATTGAAAACCTGGAAAAAGGGAAGGATCGGCTGGAGTTCGAACTGGTGGTTCAGACCACCAGCGCGGGTATGTCCCCGGATATTGAGACAGACCCCCTTCCCGGGTATCGTTTCAGCGGAAGAGAGGTGGTGTACGACATAATCTACGCGCCGGTGAAGACGAAATTTTTAAATCGCGCGGCGGAAGCGGGTGCGGCGATCCTTGGAGGAAGGGAGATGCTCGAGGCCCAGGCGGTCCTCCAGTTCAGACTATTCAGGTCTGTGTATAGTCGTTCGGCTGGATGAAGAGAGAGCTCTTCCATTTTTTTACATATCCGATCTTCTCAACTCGTATTTCCAATTCATCTTCAAGGGGGAGACGTTTCCCCCGCAGGACAAGGTCGTTTCCCAGCTTGCGAAGTTCTATAGGTTTGACCAGGTGACGTGCCGGTTTTCCCCCGCCGGTCCGTTCAACCAATTCCAAAAGGGCCCCTTTGCTTTGCAGCGCCTGCTGTATAACCCGTACTTTTCCCGCGTAATCAATACCCCTCGCCTCTGAAGCGGCATCACTGAGAACGGGATAGCGAAGCTGGAAGGGAAAGAGATAGAGCTTGTGATCGATTCGGGTGTTAAGTTCCTTTTTTTCACCGGAATTGGTTTCCATAAGCTCCAGTTCCATGGCCAGTTCCTGCTGGATTCTTTCCGCTTCACCGGAGCTTTCGTCCTCTCGAGGAAAATCTTTCGTCAGGTCCATCAGGGAAGGATCCTCACCGTGGATCTGTGGGAACGGTTGCTGTGGTTCGTTTTGTTCCTGAACCGCGGAGGTGTGCGCGCCTGATTTCTGCACGGGGGGAAGAGGGCTCACCCCTATTTCTTCAAGAAGTGCTCTCCAGGAGTCTTTTGTTTCCGGGTCCATCACGTAGATACCGTTATCGAGGTCGCGAAGAACGTGAAGTTTGAATTCAGGATGGTGTAAAACAAGCCTGTTCCAGTGATCGGCGAGTATCAGAATAATTCCTTCAATCATGAGGACGGAGGAGTAGTTATTTTCCCATGATTGGAGGGAAAACCTGATATTTTGAGGTATTTCGGACTCGGAAAATTCGGAAAGTTTGTCCCTGATCTGTTCAAAACTATAGATATCCCTGGCATACAAAAATGAATCCCCCGTCAAGGTGAACTGGGGATAGGTCCCGAAGTTGGATATCTCCATATTCCCGGCAAGAAAAACACCTCCGGCATAGGTCAGAGGTGGTTTCACGGTAACTGAAAAATCCGGGTGAAGAAGAAGTGGTTTGAGATTCGCCTCGGTGTAGAATATGCTGGAGAGATCAGGGTTGAGAAAAAAACAGTCACCCCGGCGAATTAAAATTTTCAAGTCGGCGAGTCTCAAAATCATTGTGCCCGGTTGGCCCTCGGATTGAAAAACTCCGATGTGTTCCTGCACTCCGCTTATAAACAGCAAACGATTCAGGGCCGCGGGTGAAAAAAGGGTTCTCTCCGGTACCATATCGAAGAACCGCAGGAGGTGTGAGGCAAACTCCTCAAGCTTTTCAGCCGGAATGAGTCTTGTGGGGCTGAGCTTCTTATCTGCATCCCCCTCAGCCAGGGCCATGGCCGACCAGAGCGCGCAGAGTCGGAGGGGCCTGGATAGTCTTCCGAAGGAGGAGTTTCTTTGTAGTTCCGTCTGCATTGTATCGAAATCCACCGTCAACAGTCCCACCGATATGAGTCCGCGGAGCTGCAGATAAATTCCGGCGAATCCTCTGTCGGCGATCAGTTCGGGAAAACTCTTTCGGAGTTGTTCCATTGTTTTTTTTCTGAAGGTCCCGTCGTTTTTGAAGAGATCTTTGTGGTGCAGCAGAAACGAAACTATCGCCCATGAGAGTTCTTCGGTAACGGGAATCGAAGGGGTCTCGGCTTCATTTTTCTCTTCCAGGAGCACTTTGGTACCCGGAGGAAAAATCAGCTTCGCCGAGAGTACCTTTTCCCTGATCTCGGGGGCAATATAGGGGTTGAGATGAAGTTCTCCGCTTTCAGGACAGGTGTAGATAAGAAGGCGCTCCTGTAGATTGATCAGGTGATTGTGAAAATTAAAGTATTCCCGCTCTTCCTCAAAAAATCTGTAGAGTGACGGCGCGTCGGGTTTTTCCAGAAGCTCCAGGGCGGTGAGAATTTCCGCGTCGGATCGGTCGATGAGGGCGATGATGCGCCTCAAGGTCTCATCCTCGGTCAGAAAGGCCCCCAGGCGGTCTACCAGTCTGGGCTTGTGGAAGGGGGTCTGAATCTCACCGAGATAGGTCCGCATAATTGAGAAGAAAAGGTCGTCGGGAAGCTCCAGAATGCAGCGTTTCCATTCCCCTTTTCCTCGTTTTTTTAATAATCCCTTCATGACTGCTCCTGAAAAAATTGATATTGCCTAGTTGTTCCAGAACTCGATATGGTATTTGTAGCCCTGTTCGGTGAGAAACTTCTGCCGGTTCATGGCAAAAGCCTCCTCCACCGAATGCTGGGTTACGATTGTGTAAAAGTAGGAGTTTTGCTCCTTCGGGCGGAGGATCCTTCCGAGACGTTGTGCCTCCTCCTGTCGACTCCCGAAGGTTCCCGAGACCTGTACGGCTACGGATGCGTCGGGGAGGTCTATCGCAAAGTTGGCAACCTTCGAGACAACGATCACCGGTTCTTTACCCTGTCGGAAGGCGTTATAGATCTCCTCGCGGACTTTATTCGGTGTTTTCCCGGTGATGAGCGGCGCTTTCAGGGTCTTGGAGAGCCTGGTAAGCTGGCGGATGTACTGACCGATCACAATAATATGGTCCCGATGGTGGTTCTGAATCAGTTGAATGGTGATTTCGTCCTTGGTGGAATTCTCCGCGGCGATACGGTATTTCCCCCTTTT
>CAZJIN010000264.1:0-4722 GCA_964545955.1 uncultured Sediminispirochaeta sp. | reverse complement strand
TAGTTCTTTATCATGTCGTTCTCCCCGGAATCTTTTTTTACAAGAAATCAGTCCATCATACCCTCTTGCGGCGCCTTCGGTCCAGAGATTCCGAAACCCCTAGAAAAAAATCCCCCAACACCTCCGTCTGGTCCAGGATCACGTGTCCAAGTCCCTCGAGCACCCGTATCTCCGCATCCGGTAGAAGCTTCCTGAGCCGATCCGCCCCAGCCCGGGTCGGCAGCAGGGCATCCTCAGTCCCGCCGATATAGAGGACCGGAAAGCTGATTTTCTTCAGTTTCTCATCGCCGAAGACCGGTAGCTTCTCCGTCAGCTGGATGAAATGCCGGGCAACGAGCATGGAGAACTCCTCGAAGCGCGGGTCCACCGGAACATGGCCGCTCACAATCCGGTTGATCCTTCGTACCCCTTGGTTCCCCATGAAGAGGAAGGGGAGTATTTTGAAAAAAAAGCTCCTCCGCGGCGACACCAGCCCCGAAGGCGAAAGAAGCCCCAGCCCAAGGACCTGCGCAGGATACCGACTCGCGTAGTCCAGGGCTATCAGGCCGCCGAAGGACTGTCCACAGAGGAGAAAACGCTTCGCCCCCAGCTGTGCGACGACCAGGGCCAGCCAGCGCACATAGGCTCCCTCGGCGAGGCGCGGCCGATGTTCATCGCTGAGCCCGGGCTGTCCGGGGATATCCACGGCGTAGACCCGAAAGGAGCGGGACCAGGCGGGGAGCGATCCGAACCAGGAAGCGGAATTGCTCGAAGTACCGTGAAGCAGAAACAGTGGCGTCGCCTCCGGGCGTCCCGCCGCGAGGATATGGGTGGTCCCAAACTCACCCGTGTCAATCTCCAGGGACTCCGCCGGTACCGGGCATTGGGCGTAGATAACCGTGACTGCGCGGCGTATTTCCCCTTTTCCCGATTCCGTTTTGTAGACCGTCATTTCTCTTCCTCCCCATCCTCCTGCCGCGAAATGATATCGAATACCCTCATGATCTCGGCGATGAATCGAGGGGAGCCGTAGAAAATAAACCTCCCCCTGTGGGCCTCCGGATCGTGCATCATGTCATACCGTACCTCGCCCCACTCCGGGTTCCGGCAGTTCAGCATCGCCAGGATGCTATTGGAGATACGGGAGGCCTCCTGCGTATCCTTCTCACTGAGTTCGACCACCGTCGAGACGGTGATGCGGGGACGGTTCTCCGGGTCCGCCGGAAGCACCCTCAGGGAGTCGGGGCTGTCGCCTTCGCGCCCTCCGAGCTCTCCGTGGGCGTAGCGCTTCAGCTCCTCCTCTCCCACCATCCAGGCGCGGCCGATTTTTTTGCCTATGATCCGGCCTTCCCGGATGAAGCGCCGCACCGTCTTGGGATGAAGCTTGAGTATTTCCGATAGTTCTTCCACGGAGTAGTAGGTATTTTTCACTGATAGAAACTCCTTATAGTTCTTTATAGTGCCTTATTATACTTTTTTTTCCATAATAAGGCACTAAAAAATTCGTGTCAAGGATAAAAACACAGGATCAGAGTGGGGGATGAAGAGGAGAGTGTCGTATAATCGGGGTTTACAGGTCTTTTTTACCTATGATCTTGAGAATGATATAGGCACCAAAGAGGGCGGAGATGAAAAACCCCACGATTCCTATCAGGGGATAACCAAAGAGCAGGGGTTTGACACCGGTGGTGATGATCATCGAGGAGCCGATAATCAGGGCGGCAGTGAGCAGGCTCAACACGAGGCGGTTCACCAGTTGCGCGATGGTCTGCTCGATGTGATCAAGACCCTCATGCCGGAAGCGTATCGTCAGCCGGTCACGGTACAGCTTGTCAAAGATCCCGTAGAACCTCTCGAGGCTGTGGTGTTTGGAATATATGAGCCTCAGGAGGCGAGAACGGAGTTTTCGACCCAGGGCGGGGGGAGAATAGAGTTTGAAAAGGATCTCTTCGAGGAAGGGCCGGGCTTCAGTGATGATATCAAGTTCCGGGGAAAGGATCCGAGCGCTTGCCTCACTGGTGATGAGGGCCCGGACCACCGCGGCCAGGTCGGGCCGGATCGGAACACCATGGACCCGGAAGATTTGTGTGATGGAATAGAGCAGGCTGCCGATGCTGCTCTCCTCAGGAAGTCTGGTAGAATAGTCATCCAGCACCCCGATGAGATCACGATGAACCCGATCACGTTTTTTATCAAGACGAACATCCGAGATGGCCAGGAGGATATCCAGTACAACCTCACTGTCCTTTTCAACCATTCCGATCAGCAGGGCTATCAGTTTTCCCCTCATATCCGGGGTGAGACGCCCAACCATACCCCAGTCCAGAAGACACATCCGCCCGTCGGGCAGGATCAGGATGTTCCCGGGATGCGGGTCCGCGTGGAACAGGCCGTCCTCAAGCATCTGGGTCAGGGCCGTTCGGATTCCAGTCCGGGCGATACGACGGCGCTGCTCCATGGAGAAGGAAGAAATCTCGTCCAGGGCTTTTCCCTCCACCCAATTCATGATCAAAACACGGGAAGTGGATATTTCGGGAAAAACTTCCGGCACGTAGAGACCGGCTTCCCGTCCTGCATTCCTGCGGGCACTCCGGAGATTCCGTGCTTCCCAGGTGAAGTCCAGTTCCTTCCGCATCATCCCGGACAGCTCATCCACCAGCGCCGGTAGGTTGTAGACCTGCAGGTCCTCCACATGCGTATGAACCTCCTCCGCGAGTAGGGCGAGCAGTTCAAGATCGTAGCGGATCTTTTTCTCTATACCCGGCCGCTGCACCTTCACAGCCACCACCTGGCCGCCGTCCTTGAGAACCCCCCGGTGAACCTGAGCGAGGGAAGCCGAGGCGAGGGGCTGCTCGTCAAACTCTGAGAACAACCGTTCCGTCGGAGTCTCCAGTTCGGTGGTCAGAAGGTCGTTAATTTTGTCAAAATCCTCCGGTGGAACTTCGTTCTGCAGGTGCTTGAACTCCTCCGCAGCCTCCGGAGGAATCAGGTCCGACCTCAGGCTGAGCACCTGGCCCAACTTTACAAAAGTCGGCCCCAGTTCTTCGAGAACATAACGCATCCGGCGCCACGTCCCCTCTTCGGTGTAGTAGCCTTGCTCGGAGGAGGTAAACTTCTTTAAAAGCTTTTCCGGCAGATCCAGCCGGGAAACCAGGTCCTCAAAACCGTACTTGATAAGGGTGAGAAGAATTGTCTTCAATCGGTTCAATCTCGGAATCGCGTGCAAATCCATTTTTGTTCCCCTTTCAGCTTAACAGGGAAATCAATAATTTTCAACGAAACAAGATTATTACACCCAGGACGAAATCTTTCGTGTATCCGTTGACATGAGCATCTCACCCCTGGACTACCCGGTTTCGGCCCCCTTCCTTGGCTTTGTAGAGGGCGTTATCAACCCGACGCAGAAAGGGTTTAGTTTCTTCTCCGTCCCTTATTTCTGCTATACCAATACTCAAGCTCACGGGGATGTCGGCCGCCTCAGGCATTTGTTCCCTGCTCTCTTCCAGGCCGGCCCGGAGCCGCTCAGCGAGAATCAGAGCCTGGGCGCTTCCTGTTTCAAGGAGAATGATAAACTCGTCTCCCCCCCACCGGGCAAGGATATCATCAGGCCGTTTTGTTGTATTGAGATACTCGGTAATAAAGATAAGAAACCTGTCTCCCACAGCGTGACCATGGGTATCGTTCACCAATTTGAACCGATCCAGATCAATGAGCATCACCGAAACGGAAATTCCGTATCTTTCGCGCCGGTAAAGGGCCCTCTGGAGGAGCTCATCGAAGGCCCTGCGGTTCAGGGTTCCCGTAAGGGTATCGGTAAGGGCCATTTCCTCAAGATTCCGGTTATACTGGTTTAATACTATAATCACCAGAAGGATAATCAACAGGGAAGCGGTGAGGCCGATCAGCATGGATCGGAGTATAATTTTTGGTCCACCTCCAAGCTGACCCGAATCTACCATCTTAACGATCAGAAACCATTCGATCTCGGGGATGTACCGGCTGGTAAGAAGCAGTTCTCCCCCGTCGGTTTGCAGCTGGATGTCCACGGTGGTTTCAAGGGACTGGAGGATATGAGTGGAGGCCTTCTCGAGATCGGGCAGATCAAAAATACTCATCTTTTCAACCAGGGAGATATCGGAATGGGCTTGGATGATGCCGTTGGTATCGGTGAGAAAGATTGTCCGCTTGTACTTTTCCTGCTGTTTTTCAAGAAACCGGGAAAAGCTTTTCATCTCAATACCGACCCCCGTGACTCCGAGGAAATGCCCCTCCTGATCAACAAGCCGGTAATTTATGAATATGGTAAGGGTGTTGTCCCTGACTTCATCGTTATCCACATCAAGGGCGTAGTCCTTCCCGCTGCTGACAAAATTGTAATACCACATGTCATGAGGATCATCGGGAGATATGGTTTTGTTTATACCGGAAAAGTGATAGTAGGTTTTTGTAGCTTCGGATACGAAGAAGGTTGAGAAATAACCGTATTGCCTCTGGATTCTTTCAAGATATGAAATAATGGACTCCAGATCATTTTCGCCGTCCCGGGCCCACTTGATGAGAAAGTGGTCATTGGCCATGGCGGAAGAAATATTCAGAGCCGGCAGAATGTCACTCTGAATCTCTGAATAGATGTTGTCTCTCAGCAGGGGGAGCGAAGCCTCGATAATTTCCTTTTGCATTGCTTCCTTGGCGGATTGATAATTCATAACACCTACGGAAACAAAGGCCGCAAAGAGAATTACA
>CAZJIN010000263.1:0-4723 GCA_964545955.1 uncultured Sediminispirochaeta sp. | reverse complement strand
CGATCAGAAGGCGATGGACACCTTCGGGACGATTGAAAAGTTCATGGGCGATCCCTTTAGCTTCCTCCTCCGTGGAGGCTATTTTGATCAGCCCGGCTTTGCCCCGCCCGCCACGGAGGAGTTGGGACTTCAGCACGCAGGGAGTACCCAGGGTTTTTACCGCGGTCATGACTTCTTCCACGGATGCGGCAGGCCTTGAGGCCGGAACGGGGATCCCGAATTTTTTGAAGACTTCCTTCGCCTGGTATTCGAAGAGCTTCATGCCGGATCTCCCGAAGCAGCCCCTGTATCGTCTGGGTTGTTCCCGTTGTTCCCGATGGAGTTGCTATGGCGTCGGCGGAAGTCTCCCCAGATCTCCTCGTCCGTGGGTTTTTGAGGCGGAAAAGGCTCGGAGACCCAGGTGATGTTCAAAAAATGTTTGTAGTATATGTTTTCCGTGGTGATGTTACCGCCCCATGTACCGCACCCGAGGGTGACCGTTGAGGGCATCCCGTTGAAAAAGTTGCCTCCGTTGGCCGGGGCCTGGGGCTGTCGAACCATGACGCGGCTGGTGTTCATCTCCAGGCTCATCTGTTCGATATAATCCTCCCTGAAGGTGTGGATCCCGCAGGAATGTCCGCGACCGGCATGGTCGGTGATAGCCTTCAGGAGGTTAAGCCCTTCCCGGTAGCTCCCGTATTTCCAGAGGGTAAGTACGGGGGAGAGTTTTTCTCCGGTGAAGCGGTCCTTTTCGATGGGCGTGCTGCCCTTGACCAGAAGCATGACGGTGTTGTCGGGGACCTCAAACCCAGCGTCGGTGGCGATTTTGACGGCAGACTGGGCTATGATTGCCGGGTTGATGGTGATGTTCCCTTTTTTATTGGGTCGCCACATCCACTGTTCGAGTTTTTTCTTCTCTTCCGAAGAGCAGAGGTAGCCCCCGCGACGGGAGAAGGCATCGACCACCGCATCGTAAACTCCTTCCTGGAGGATGACGGAATTCTCGCTGGAACAGCTGGTGGCATAATCGAAGATTTTGCTGACGGTTATTTTCTGCGCGGCATCCTCGATGTCCGCGTCCTCGGCAATGATTTGAACGGAGTTGCCGGGACCTACCCCGAAGGCGGGGGAGCCGCTGGAATAGGCGGCTTTCACCATGGCGCCGCCTCCGGTGGCCACGACGATATCAGCCTGTCTCATCAGCTCGGCGGTCAGGTCTATTGAGGGTTCTTCGATGACCTGCAGAAGATCTTCGGGAGCGCCAATTTTTTTTAAACCCCGGCGCATGAAATCCACCGCCAGTCTCGCGGATTTCTTCGCTTTAGGATGGGGGGCGAAAATAACGGCATTGCGTCCTTTTAGAATGCTGAGGGCGTTGCTGCCGGGGGTTGCCGTGGGGTTCGTGACCGGTGTGAGGGCTCCCACCACGCCGACGGGTTTGGCGTATTTTTTAATTTTTTTGACGGAATCTTCCTCGATGAGTCCCACGGATTTCACGCCCTTTATATCATCCAGCACCCCGAGGATTTTCACCTTGTGCTTGGTGATCTTATCCCGCACATTGCCCATACCGGTTTCTTCGACAGCCAGTTCCGCCAATTTTCGGATATTGTTGTCCTCGTAGACTTCCCATCCCGCGGCCAGACAAACATCGTCGATCTGTTGTTGGGTATAGTCGGCGGCTACTGCCTGGGCTTTTCGGGCCCGATCCATAAGTCGGGATATCAGAATTTTCTCCTCTTCACGTACTGTCATATATTTCCCCTCATAAACGAAGCTTGCTATTTGAAATTAACCTCTTCGATCTCTTTGACCTGGTTGAAGGCGTTGGTGAGGAACTCCTGTTTGAACTCCATCTTTTCGGTGAAACCCACGGAGAGCCAGGCGTCGACGATCTGAATTCCGAGAAAAGGAGCGGTGATCCATCCGCCCATGGTGAGTACGTTGGCATTGTTGATGATCTTGCCCCTTTCTCCGGAGAAGATACCGTCGGCTACCACCGCGTATATTCCCTTATACTTGTTGGCCACGATGGCCATGCCCTGACCGGTGCCGCAGATCAGGATCCCCCGGTCGGCCCTTCCGCTCTGTATCGCCTTCGCGACTTTCGGTGCCTGTTCTACGTAAGGGCGGGGATGTTCCTTAGATTCTATACCTAAATCAATGATTTCGAAATCTTCCCGTTCGGAAAGGTGCTCTACCACCGCTGTTTTCAGGGGGAAGCCTGAAAGGTCTGAGGCAATTGCAATTTTTATCATGTCAGCGCTCCTTCTTCTTTGAAAAAATACTTCGTGCCTTATTGGCAATGTGTTTTGCCGTGAGGCCGTAACGTTCCATGAGGTATTCCAGGGTACCCACCTCTCCGAATTCATCCTGAACCCCGATGCGCCCGAGGAGGGCCGGAGATTCTTCAGCCAGAATTTCGGCAACCGCCGAGCCGAGAAAGTTGACCACCTGATGGTTTTCACAGGTTACGACGGCCCCGGTCTTTCGCGCGTACTCGACGACGAGGTCCCGGTCGATGGGTTTGACGGTATGCATGTCGATGACCGAGGCTTCGATACCTTCCTTCGAGAGAATCTCCGCCGCCTTCAGTGCCTCGGGGACCATCACGAAACCGGTGGCAACCAGGGTGATGTCCTTTCCTTCGCGCAGCACCTTACCCTTTCCCAGTTCGAAGGTATCGTTCTCACCGTAGATTATGTTTCCACCTTTACGTTGGAGGCGCATATAGGTACAGCCCCTGTGTTCGGCGGCACGTCTCATCAGGGCCGCCAGGGAAATATTGTCGGAGGGCTCGAATACCGTGAGGGCGGGGATATTCCGCATCACTCCTCCGTCCTCGAAGGACATATGGGTCCCGCCGTTGTAAGCCGCGGTGACCCCGGGGTCGGTCCCCACCAGTTTGACGTTGAGTCCCGCGTAGTTGGCGGATATGAAAAACTGGTCGTAGGTTTTTCGTCCCGCAAAGGCGCTGAAGGACGCGGCAAAGGGAATTTTCCCCTCGGAACTGAATCCGGCGGCAACTCCCGTCATATTGGCTTCGGCCACCCCCATATCGAAGGCGCGGTCAGGGTACTTCTCTTTGAAGGGAACGGTTCCGGTGGCCTTCATCAGGTCGGCTTCCAGTACCACTATGTTCGGATTTTCCGCGGCAAGTTCGATCAGGGTATCGTTGTAAACTGCTCGCATATCTTTTGGTTTTTCCATTATTCAGCTCCTCCGGCGGCTTTTTTTGAATTCATGCTGTCTTCAAGTTCCGCCTCCTCTTCCAGTAACGCGATTGCCCTTTTTGCCGTGTCATAATCGAAGGGCATATTGTGGTTGGAGAGTTTTCCCTCGGCAAAAAAGGCGCCCTTGCCCTTGATGGTATCCATGATGATCATGGTGGGTCTGCATTTTTCCTGTTTTGCCTTCTCAATCGCGCGGTTGAGGGCGGGAAAACAATGGCCATCCACCCGCATCACGTTCCAGCCGAAGCCGACCCATTTCGCGTTGAGGTCGTCCAGGTCCATAATATCCTGGGTATATCCGTCGATCTGCATCTTGTTGTAGTCGGTGAAGGCGATAATATTGTTGAGTTTGAAATGGGAAGCACTCATGGCAGCTTCCCACACTTGTCCCTCGTTGCTCTCGCCGTCTCCGATGATAACGTATACTTTGCTGTTGATTTCATCTATCCGGTGGGCGAGGGCTTTTCCGATGGCCGCGGAGAGGCCCTGTCCAAGGGAGCCCGCGGTCATATCGATACCTGGGGTCCTGATCATATCGGCATGGCTGGGAAGCCTGGTTCCTCCCACGTTGAGGGTGTGCAACCAGTCCACGGGAAAATATCCCCTGTCCGCCAATACGCTATAAAGGACGGGTCCGGCGTGGCCCTTCGAAAGGACCAGCTGATCCCGGTCTCTTTTTTTAGGGTCCTTTGGATCGATATTCATCTGGTGATAATAAAGTATGGTCAGTGCTTCCACGATCGAAAGGGCCCCTCCTATATGTCCCACCCCGAGGTAGCCAATCTGGTCAATCGTGAGACTTCTGATCCTCCTTGCCCTGGTTTTCAGGCTCTGCAAGGTCTGTTCGTCCATGTGGATCTCCTTATATAAATTCTAATCTTCATTATTTACTTCCTGAAAATAAATATAAAGGATGTCGGTATTTTTTGCAAGGGAAAAACAGCCCCGGGTGAAGCAAAAATACTGTACAGTTTTAAAAAGCTCTGTTAAGATTGCCATAATATACTTTTTTAAAGAAAGAAATGAAATATGAAAAATGAACCGTTAAGAGGAAATGACGTCAGGCAGAAGAACGAGAAGCTCGTCCTTCGTATTATCCACAAAAATAAGGGAATCAGCCAGTCCGAAGTGGTTCAGATGACGGGGCTGAAACCTCCTACGGTGTTCAGAATTTTTTCCGGACTGGAAGAAGAAGATCTCATAGGGGTGGTTGAAAAAAAACAGGACCTCAGTGAGAAAAAAGGGCGGAAACCGGTGTATTACCGCACAAACCCGAAGGCCAGGTACATCATTGGGATCGATTTCTGGGTCAGATCGGCATCGATAGTGATTGTCAACTTTGTGGGGGAACCGGTTTACAAAGAGGTAAAGGAGCTTCACGACTTTATAGATGCCGAGCAGGTGGTCAGTGTTCTCAAGGGTTTGATTGAGAATGCCCTGGAAAGGTCCGGGATTGAACGCGCCCGTCTTCTGGGGATTGGAATCGGTGCGCCCGGGAGAGTGGATATTAA
>CAZJIN010000262.1:0-4725 GCA_964545955.1 uncultured Sediminispirochaeta sp. | reverse complement strand
CCGCGGATCTCCCGCCGTTTCGCCTCGTGGTTTTCCGGGCGGTGCCCGACAGGGTCTTCCCCCAACTGTAATCGCAGGAGCTGCTCTCTATGGTTCTGATCGGCTGGGCATCATTCTACCTCTTCGCACCTGCGGTTATCCTTGTTTTAACCTACAAATACGAACAGCTTTCCAGGCTCGGCGCCATTGTGATCACCTATGCCCTGGGGCTTGTGGTGGGAAACATCAACGTCCTTCCGGAGCAGATCGGGGGGGTGCAGGAAGTACTCACCATCCTGACGGTACCGATAGCCCTGCCGCTGATCTTTTTTACCCTGGACCTCACCCATTGGAGGAAGCTGGCACGGCGCACCGTGCTGTCCCTGCTTGGGGCACTCATCGCGATCACCCTCGCGACGGTGATTACATTCCTGATTTTTCAACGGTTCATAGGACCTGAAACCTGGAAGGTCGCGGGTATGCTGGTGGGGGTCTATACCGGCGGAACTCCGAACCTCGCCGCCATCGGTACCGCCCTGAATATCGAATCCCTGCTGTACGTCGCCGTGCACGGTTCGGATGTGGTAGTCTCGGCGGTGGTGTTGCTCCTGCTGGTGTCGGTGTTTCCACGCCTCTTCCGTCACATTCTTCCGCCCTTCAACTCTGATGAGGAGGAAGACGGGAACTATCACACCATCACGCCCTATTTTACCGGCTATTCCCGCCGGGAGATCCTGGATATGTTCAAGGCGGGAGGATTGGCCCTGGTGGTTTTCGCGGTGGGGGGGTCGTTCATGCTCTTTCTGCCCGAAGCAGCCGCCCTGCCCGCGGTGATCCTCGTTATTACCACCCTGGGGATTCTGCTTTCCTTTGTTCCCTCCGTCAGGAGCTGGAAAAATTCCTTTCAACTCGGGTACTACCTGATCCTGATTTTTTCACTGACCGTCAGTTCCATGGCCAATGTGGGAGAGCTGGTCCTGACCGCGCCGACGGTGCTGCTCTATGTGACGGTACTCCTGTTCCTCGTTTCGGTCTTTCACCTGGTTCTGTCGGCACTCTTCCACATCGATGTGGATACCCATATTATCACCGCCACGGCCTTTATTTTTTCACCACCCTTCGTACCTGTCGTGGCGGCGGCACTGAAAAACAAGCAGGTGGTGGTGAGTGGAATACTGACCGGAGTAACCGGTTGGGTCATAGGCAACTACCTGGGAGTTGCCCTGGCTTTTGCCCTGAAAGGGTTTTTCTAATCCCCGGGAAGGAGATTTCTCCATGACCTCAGCAGTAACAATCGAAAAAGTGGAATCCGGCGGGAAGTCGGAGAAGGAGTTTCTTCAACTCCCCTTTGTAGTCTACAAGAACAACACTCACTATGTTCCGTTGTTCTCCCGTTCTCTGAAACGGATCATCAAAAAAAAGCATCCCTTCTTCGCCCATTCCGACGGGGAATTTTTTCTCGCGAAACGGGCCGATGAGGTTGTCGGCCGCATCGGCCTGCTGGAACCCAAAAAATTTAACGATTTTCAGAATAAAAGGGACGCCCGGTTCTACTTTTTTGAAATAAAAGACGATCTTCCCGCGGCCCGCGCGCTTTTTGCCTTCGCCGAGGACTGGGCAGCCACGCGCGGGCTCAACCGCCTGATCGGTCCACAGGGCTTTTCCGCCTTCAACGGGGCGGGCATTCTCATAGACGGCTTCGATGAGACCGCCTCCATGACCATGATGAACTACCACATGCCCTACTACCGGGAGCTCCTCGAAAAACTGGGCTTCGCAAAATACAAGGACTTCTTCAGCGCCGAACTCAACGCGGAGAAGCAGGTCCTGCCCCAGAAATACCGCATCTACGCGGACCTGGCAAAAAAGAGAGGCCGCTTCGACACGCCGGTCCTGGAAAGCAAGCAGGAGGTCCAGGATCTCGCCGCGGAGATCGGCAGGCTCTACAACGAATCCTGGGGGGAGCATGAAGAGTTCTGCCCCCTCACCGACGATGAAATAACCGAGATCATGGAGGACCTGATCTCCCTTACCGACCCTTCCCTCGTCAGGATAATCAAAAAAGAGGATAAGCTCGCCGGCTTCATCCTCGCCTTCCCCGATATTTCCAGGGCGATGCAGCAGTCCATGGGCAAATTGAACGCCGTCACCTACCGCAACATGATGAAGGAGAAAAAAAAGGTAGACAAATTCATCATCAACGGCATCGGCATCCTTCCAAAGTACCGGAAGAACGGCGGAATCGCCATCCTCTTCAACGGAATAGCCGGGGCCCTCCGCGAGCACAATGTAAAACGCGCCGAGATGACCCAGATCGCCGAAACCACCGACATGATGACCCGCAGCATCGAAAAACTCGACGCCCGCATCTACAAAACCCACCGGGTCTACATGAAGGAGCTGTAATTCACGGGAGCTACCGGAGCACAGGGTGGTGTTTTATCCTTCATAGGGCCCTAAAAATCTTTCACCGTCAAAATGAATAAGATGTGAAGGAGAATCTGCCACCCAGACCTCCGTCTCCCATGCTATCTCAGCAAGATAATGCCCCATCAACGAGCGGTTGGGAAAAGCAGTTACATATACGAGTCCGGCATTTGAGTTTGAAAATAATTGAGATAATTCAGCATGTCTTTTGCCATCTACGGGTCCATGACTTGTTACCGATTCAACAAGAAGCAGCCAATTTCTCTTCTTACAATACAAAACCACATCCGGCATTTTTCCATGAGTATCAACAAAAACACCAAGCTTTGTCAGTAAGGGCGCATCGAAATATCCCCATTTATCACCAGTATCACCCGCATATATCAAAATACCGCCGGGAACAAAGCGCGGCCCAAATTCTTCAATAATATCTCTTATAAGCTCACTATGTTCACCGGGGCTAAGGGAGATTTTTTTCCCTTCGGCAATCTTCACAGCGACTTTATTTTGTTCTCTTTCCATGGCATAACGTGCCGCTAATGTTTCACGTTCTGAGAGATATGATGTGAGATTATCATGCCAGGCATCCGTCCCAAATGATTTCAATAGACTCAATACATTGTTTTCGATCTGGTAAACAGCTTTTGGGCTGTTCACAGGTCTATCCGGCTTATCCGGATTATAGAGTGCTATACCTGCATCGACAAATTGATGCATACTGTGTCTGCGAAAGGTTTCACGTGTATTAGGGGCATAATCCTTGTTGTATTGTTGTTTTACCCAATCCATAATAGGGCTTATACCCATACACGGATTCTCAGATTCTTTCCAACTATTGCCGGGACTTAGGTTTAACAAAGCCAATAGGCAGAGAGCAGAACGTTCATTTTGCTGCGCACAAGGCATCCCCAAAGATGCTAATATATCAATTGCATCGTTGATGTATTTTTGAGCTTCAGCCTTATTCATTTTGAAATACTCTCCATTTTATCATCAATCATTTCCTGAGTTAATTCCATATGTGATGTAGACCATTCCCCGAGTTTGAACAAAACATGCCTGTATGGATATGTCATTCGCTTCAAATCCGTCGCATTCACCTGTGTATGCCCACTAAAACGACGGAAATATTCATCCACAATTGTTGAATTGAGGTAAACAGCCAATCCTCTTGCAAGATTTTCAGCTAATGGTTTCTTATTCTCATGAAAAACATTCAGGTGATTCTCAAGGCCGATACTGTCTGCATTGTTAAGCACACTAGGCTCAACAACACTTGCTACTATTCGGCGCTTTTCTTCCTTTGAAGAAAAGCGCCTCACTACAGTATAAAAACCATTAGGATACAGCCATTTTTGCGTATCTGAATTGACCATAATTGCATTCGGTTTTTTCCCATCGTCAACCGGCCAAACAATAGTATCTTTCTTGAAATGACAGGGATAAAGAAGAGGTACCGTGCCCGCTTCAGGTGTTTGCCGTAAGTGCCTTTTCATTCTGAAGTCTACTACCGGTCCGGTAGATATATTGATTCCAATATCGGAAAGTGATTGATTAAAGTTTTCTGATAATTCCAACAAATTTTCTGGTGAAGTGGGTATATGAATGAATAATTCTTTATCGGAATCCTTTACAATAGTACCGAAGGGATAACTATGAATAGATATATCCGAAAAAGTATCATCCGTTGAGGTTGATATTGAAACATCTCCCTGCTTTCCATTTTTTTCAAGGGCAATAATAATGTTTTCCTGCAAAACTCTATCTTCCTTAAAAGCCTTGTTTCTGGAATCAAAGAGATGAATTCTTTTAATAGCTGTTTCTTTAAGAATAAATTCTCTAAAGGGTCGGTAATATGGACCATTGCAAAAACTTCGAGGAATAATTGCGACCAAATAACCATTCTTTTCTAAAAGAAGAATTGACAGGGCAATGAAAGCTGAATACAAATTAACAGTTTCTATTCCTATCGCTCTTAACATTTTTCTATGTAGTGAAGAACTTAGTATTTTTTTGTATGGTGGATTCATTATACAATGCGTGAATAACTTTACTTCTTCTTTCCATAAACTATCCACGGATGCAAGCATTCTTGCTGCCCTGGTAATGAAGTCTTCTTTAATAACTTCCCAGGAAAAGGTACAAGCTTCATACAGAGATTCCTTCCGGCAAAGGACGAGATTTTTTTGTAAATAACTTTGCATTACCGGATCAATTTCATAGGCTGTTAAGTCTATTTTCGAAATATTTCTTGTTTTGCAAAAATGACTTACAAAAGCTATACTAAGACTTCCAATACCTGCTCCAGGATCAAGTAAC
>CAZJIN010000261.1:0-4750 GCA_964545955.1 uncultured Sediminispirochaeta sp. | reverse complement strand
AGAAATGGATATTAAACAGAGGAACGGTACGGTAAAACGAACCCAGAAGAAAGTGCGTCAGGGAGACGATCTGTTCGACCTTTCGGGAGGTCGGGATGTGTATGAAGGCTATATCATCGACGACATCTATTGTGAAACTGACAATGAATATATCAACTTTACCAGTAAGCCGGATATCGCCTATCTGAATACCCCAGTTGGCGGAGTGGATGAAGATGAATACAAACGACTCCAGATCCGAAAGACAATCGAGACCCATCTGGATAAGGAACTGAAGCTGCGCAGACGAGGGATTAAGGTCTTAAGCCTCTTCTTTATCGATCGGGTCCACAACTACAGATGGTATGACGAAGAAGGTGCTCCACGGCAGGGTAAATATGCCCGTATGTTCGAGGAAGAATATCAAACCATTTTGCAAAAGAATCCCAAGTACCACACCCTTTTCGAGGATGTGGACGTTGAGACTGCAGCAGAAGGTGTGCATGACGGTTACTTTGCCATAGATAAAAAGAAGGATGCCTCCGGTAACGCGCGTCTTAAAGACTCTACGGGTGAAGGGAAAACTCAAGCCGATGAGAGCGCTTATCACATGATTATGCAGAATAAGGAAAAACTCTTGAGCTTCGATTCCAGGTTGAAGTTCATATTTTCACATTCGGCCCTTAAGGAAGGCTGGGACAATCCGAATGTATTTCAGATCTGCACCCTCAACGAAACCTCTTCGGCCATGAAGAAACGGCAGGAAATCGGTCGGGGTTTGCGAATAGCAGTGAATCAGGATGGAGAGAGGGTCCACGGCTTTGATGTAAATACCCTCACCGTTATGGCCAATGAATCCTACGAAGATTTTGCCAAACAGCTGCAGAATGAAATTGAGCAGGAAGAGGGTATCAGATTCGGTGTGTTAGAAAAGCACCTCTTTGCGGGGATTGCTATTGCCATAGGAGACCACACAACCGAGTACCTCGGTGTAGAGACATCCAATGAGATATGGTCGCATTTGCTGGAACACGAGTACATCGACACAAAGGGAAAGGTGCAGGACAAACTGAAGCAGGACCTGAATAACAACCAGGTGAGCTTGCCGGAATCGGCCCAGCAGTACTCACAACAGGTCTTGTCGCTTCTCAAGAAAATCTCCGGTGACCTTAACATCAAGAATGCCGACGACAAGAAGAGAGTAAACCTGAATAAGAAGGTATACCTCGGAGAAGAGTTCAAAGCCCTCTGGGACAAAGTGAAATATAAAACCACCTTCCGGGTTGATTTTGATGTCGAGAAACTGATCGATGCGTGTGCAGATGAAATAAATAAGAACCTGATTGTTGGAAAAGCTCGTTTTCATACCCAGACTACAACTCTGAATATTGACCGTGGAGGTGTACGCGCTGAAGAAGTAAAGGATAAACAAGACGTCTATGGCCGTCGAGACTATCGACTTCCGGACATCATAAGTTACCTACAGAATGAAACCAACCTCACCAGAAAGGCAATTGTGGACATTCTTGTGAAAAGCGAAAAGCTGGATGATTTCCCCAACAATCCGCAGAAGTTCATAGAACAGGTCGCCACTATAGTTAAGCACCAGATGCAGACCTTCATTGTAGACGGAATCCAATACCAAAAACTGGGAGAAGACCATTACTATGCACAGGAACTTTTTGAAGAAAACGAGCTCTTCGGCTATCTGAAAAAGAACATGATCAATGCTGAAAAGTCCGTATTCGACCATGTAGTCTACGACTCCGATGTTGAGGCCGAGTTCGCAAAATCCTTTGAACAAAACGATCGTGTAAAGGTGTACGCCAAGCTTCCCGGATGGTTCAAAATTGAAACCCCCCTGGGCCCCTACAACCCCGATTGGGCCGTACTGGTAGAGCTGGATGGTGAGGAGCGACTCTATTTCGTGGTTGAGACAAAGGGCAGTCTCTTCTCTGATGCTCTCCGACCGACGGAAAAAGCCAAGATCGACTGCGGAAGGGAGCATTTTAAGGCTCTTGGGAATGATGTTGACTTCACCGTTGCCAATAACTTTGATACCTTTGCGGATAAGATGTTTTCTTTGTGATAAGCAGTATGGTTCTTTCATAGCATAGTGAATATACGGAGGATTAAAATCAGTATTGCCCGCTCTATTCCTATGGGTTTCGCCAATACAGGACTCCGCTGAAGTGGGGTGAGGAGTACCGGAATGAGCAATGAAGCTGTCCATAAGCTTTGGGACAGTCAAAAATATTGCTTTTCCCCGTCAATTTGACTACTCTTATATATATATCCGGATATACGGGGAACCGCAATGAAAAAAGAAACTGGTTTACTAGCTCGTCTGTCGGCTTTGAGCATAGACAAGTATAGAATTGTATACCTAGGGATGGTGATACTCGCCCTCCTGGGAATCTACTTTTACAACATCCTTCCAAGGGAGTCAAAACCGGAAATCGTGTTTCCCCTTGCAAAGATCAATGTGACGTACCCGGGGGCATCCCCCGAGGACGTTGAGTCCCTCGTCACCAACAAGTTGGAGGCGGCGTTGCTGGGGATAGAGGAGGTAGAGACGCTTTCATCCTCCTCCATGGCCGGTCGCGCGGAACTGCAACTCGATTTTTACCCGGAGGTAGACCTGAACGAGACCCTCGATGTGGTCCGCAGGGCTGTCGATTCGGTTGATGATCTGCCCGAGGAGGCGCAAACACCGACGATCAAGATATCAACAACGGCCAATCGGCCTTTTATGGTGGTGAGTCTCAGCGGAGACGTCACCCCGCAGGAGCTCAGGGAATCCGCAGATATTCTCACCAACAGGTTTCAATCCCTTCCCGGGGTCAGGGAGGTAAAGATCTCGGGGTCCCTCGTCCCGGAGATCCGAATCACCTTTGATCCGGCAAGGCTGGCTGAGTTCAACCTCTCCGTCGAGGATATCTACCAGACCATCCGACTGACCCACCGGGATACCCCTGCGGGAGATGCCGTCCTCGACGGACTTCATCACTATGTGCGGGTACTCGGGGGCTACACGAACGCCCGGGAAATACAACACACCACTATCCCCCTGCCGGGAGGCGGTGTACGCCTCCTGAAGGACCTGGCGAGCGTTGAAGAGACGTACCAGACCCCTTCGAGTTATTCCAGACGTGCCGTCGATCTCCACGGTGAAAACCCGTCGATGAAAACGGCGGTCACCATCTCCCTCTACCGTGACGGCGGTTCGGATATCCTAGGTCCGAGCGAGGAAGTCAAATCCATCATCTCGGACAGGACTGTCGAGGGTATATCACCCGCACTGGACATCCTGGTACTGCAGGATGATGCGATCTCCGTCCGGAATGACCTTGCCAATGTCCTCATGAACGCCGCAGCCGGGATGCTGATTGTGATCCTGGTGTTGTTTCTTTTTCTCGGTCTGAAAGAAGCGGTGATCACCGCGATGATCATCCCGTTTTCCCTTTTTATCGCCTTCATCGCCCTGAACCAGGCGGGGATGACCTTCAACACCATGACCCTTCTGGCCATGATAATCGCGCTGGGCCTTCTCGTGGACAACGGTATTGTGGTCGTGGAAAACGTCGCACTCTTCAGGTCAAGGGGGCTCTCCCGAAAACAAGCCGCCCGAGAGGCGACGGCGGAGGTAGCACCCTCGATCTTCGCCGCCACCCTGACCACTATGGCGGCATTCATACCCCTCGCCCTCATGGAAGGACGCATCGGGATGATTATCAGCGTGATACCCCTGACCGTTATTTTCATCATAGGTTCTTCCCTTCTGATCGCCCTCACCATCACCCCTACGTTGAGCTCCCGCTGGCTTTCACGACCCGATTCAATGAAAAAGAAACCCGGGAAGGAACAGCGACAGTTCTCGCTGCTGAAGGAGATCATCGAGGGGGTTCTGGTAGTGTTCCTGTTCGCCCTTGCCTTCCTCACCGACGGAAAGCCCGGTACCCTTTCATTCCTTATGGCCCTGATTATGACGGTGATCATGGTGGTGCGTTCTTTCAGCAGGTACCACAGGTTTGACGCCTTCGGATCGGTAGCCCGGGCCTATGAGAGACTTTTAACCCGTCTTCTGGAGAAAAAATTCTACACCCTCAGCCTGCCCCTTCTGATGTTCCTCCTCCTGGCGGCCGCTATAGTTACCATTCCCCTGGGACTGATAAAAATCGAACTCTTTCCGGTAATGAATGAATCTACCCTCTATATAAACCTTTCCACTCCCGAATACAGCTCCCTCGACTATACCGACGGTGTAACAAAAAAAATCGAAGCAATCCTGCTGGAACTGGATGGAATCGACTCAATCTATTCCGAAATCGGCGGCACCACCGTTCGGGAAGCCCAGGTGGTACTCAACCTACTGCCGGCTTCACAACGCGATTGGACTACCCAGGAGATGGTTCCTCAGCTCATGAAGGAATTTGCCCGGGTCCCCGGGGCGAAGGTGAATATAGGTACATCCGCGGGGGGGAAAAACGCGAACTCCCCCGTGCAGATACTGCTCTCAGGAAGCAATCTCGATGATCTCGGCAAGACCTCCCGGTCTTTTTCAAAAATACTCGGTTCCATCGATGGTATCCGCAACGCAGGCACCGATTTTGAACGGGGCTATCCGGAAATCCAGATCATCCCCAGAAAACTGGTAGCCGCTGACCTGGGAGTTGATTCGACGGCCCTTGGAAACACCGTAAAAAACATCGTTTCCGGGGTTTATTCCGGCTCCCTCCGGGAGGGACAGGAAGAGGTCCCCATACAGCTC
>CAZJIN010000260.1:0-4771 GCA_964545955.1 uncultured Sediminispirochaeta sp. | reverse complement strand
GGGGATATCTTCGATAACATTCCCTTTTTCGCGAAGTCCTACAGGAAATTCATGAGAAAGAAGTTCGGATAAGGCCGGGGCTATGGATAGGGATAGAAGCAAGCCGGGGATGAACCGCCGAGAAAACATGAAGGGCGGGCAAAAAAAGAACCGCCGGGAGAAGTTTTTCCAATATTTCAAGGAGTATCGCTGGTCGAATATATTCGCCATGATCCGCAACAGCAAAGCGGCTCCCGAGATCTGCGCGGAGGACTTTCCCGGCCGCCTGGTGGTGATCACCGGGGCCACCTCCGGTATCGGCTACTTCACCGCTCGTAAGTACGCATCTCATGGGGCGAACCTGCTCTGCATCAACAGGAACGAGGAAAAATCCCGGGCCCTGCGCGAACAGATCGAGTCCGAATACGGAGTACGTTGCGGGTACCTCATTGCCGACCTCAGCCGCATGGAAGACATGCACAGGGTTGCCCGAGAGCTGGAGGCGATGCCCGATCCCATCGACGTGCTCATCCACAATGCCGGAATCTACAACACCGGCAGGGAGCTCACCCCAGAGGGATACGAACAGGTCTTCGCCGTCAACTACCTGTCTTCTTTTGTCCTGACCTGGCTCCTCCGGGAAAAACTGAAATCTCAGGTCCAGGAATCTCAGGCCATAACATCTCATGGAAGGGCCCGTATACTCCTGGTGAACTCCGAAGGGCACCGTTTCGCGGCCTGGGGGCTGCGCCTCGACGACCTCAACTGGGAGAGGCGCCGGTATTCCGGCATGGGCAGCTACGGCTCGGCCAAGACCGCTCAGCTCCTGGCGATGTTGCTGTTCAGTGATTTTTTTGAAAAAACCGGGGTAACCATCAACGCAATGCACCCGGGGGCGGTCAAGACTGAGGCGGGTAAGGACAACGGGGCTCTCTACCAATGGTTCAAGCACAATGTACTCGAGAGAAACTTCCAGACTCCTGAAATATCGGCGGAGGCCCTGTATTACCTGGGAGTGTCCCCAAAGGCGACGGGAATCAGTGGAAAGTTTTTCAACCTGACCACGGAGAAGGAACCGGCACCTCCGGCCCTGGACCGGGAGGTCGCGCAGGAACTATGGGATATCAGCCTGAAAATGGGAGGACTGCATGAGCAGAACCGAGTGTGATGTTCTGGTAGCCGGCGGAGGCATGGCGGGACTTACCGCCGCCGCTTATTTGTCTCGAGCCGGGTATAGGGTGATTCTCGTTGAAAAAAACGAGAAATGTGGCGGCCTGGTGGACTCCTTCACCAGGGACGGCTTTCTCTTCGACGCCGGGGTACGGGCGCTGGAGGACGCGGGAATCATCCTGCCCATGCTCGAGGACCTGGGAATCGAGCTTGAGTTCGTCGAAAGCCCCGTCTCGGTGGGAATCGAGGGGGAGATCCTGCACGTCGAGGATGAAGGGAGCCTTGAAGACTACCGGGAGATGCTGAGAAGACTCTACCCCGAGAGTCTGGAGGAAATTGACAAAATTCTCACCATGATCCGGCGGGTGATGAAACACATGGACGTGCTCTATGGGGTGGAAAATCCCGTCTTCAAGGATCTCAAGAACGACAGGGAGTACCTGTTCAAAACCCTGCTGCCATGGCTGCTGAAGTTTCTATTCACCGTTCGGAAAATTAACCGCATGGATTATCCCGTGGAAGCATATCTGGAAAAGACCAGCAGCAACACCTCCCTTCGAGATATCATCAGCCAGCATTTTTTCAAGAACACCCCCACTTTTTTTGCTATGAGTTATTTTTCTCTGTACCTTGATTATTTTTATCCGAAGGGGGGGACGGGGGTCTTGCCAGGGACCCTGGAAAAAAAGTTTACCGATCTCGGCGGGCGGATCGTGACCGGTTCAAAGATCGTTGAACTCCGGCCCGCGGAATCGATCGCCGGAGATGTACACGGGAACGAATACGCTTATAAACGGCTCCTATGGGCGCCGCACCCCAGGCCCCTCTACGGAATTCTCAACTCCGGGGGCCTCCCGGTGCCCACAACTACGGCTGTAGAGGAGAAGGGGAGGCGCCTCCTGGCAAGGAGGGGCGGGGATTCAGTCTTTTCCCTCTTCCTGGAGGTGGACGAGCCGCCGGAGAGGTTCAGCAGGATCGCGAAGGGCCACTTTTTTTATACCCCCTCCAGGGAAGGACTCGGTCAGCTGCATCGCGGGGTGCTCAGGGATATGCTCAACAACTGGGGAGAAACATCGCGGGAAGATCTGCTGGACTGGCTGGATGATTTTTGCCGGCTTAACACCTACGAGATCTCGATTCCCGTCCTGAAGGACCCCACCGCCGCGCCTGCGGGGAAAACCGGGCTTATCATCAGCCTGCTTTTAGAATACGATCTGGCAAAAAAAATAGAAGAAGCCGGGTGGCTCGACGTATTCACCCGGGAGCTTGAAAAAAGGATGATCGATACAATATCTGCTTCCGTTTTTCCCATGCTGAAGGACAGGGTGATCTCACGATTTTCCTACACGCCCCTTAGCATCGAGGGGAGAATCTGTAGTTCCGAAGGGGCCATCACGGGCTGGTCCTTCGAAGAACCGGTCCCGGTGGTTAACCGTATTCAGAAAGGCGCCCAATCGGTACTGACGCCCATACCTGGCGTACTGCAGGCCGGTCAGTGGGCCTACAGCCCCGCGGGGGTTCCCATGTCGGTCCTGACCGGCAAGCTGGCGGCGGACAGAGTCATGAAGGAGCTTGGGAAACAAAACCGACACCGATAAGAGAAGAAATCAGCTTCGAAGACTTAGAAAAACCTTATGAAGCTAATCGTGGATTTCGGTGACCACAGCTGTAGGATTCCCATCGGCGCCAGGGCGGAGTACTGGTTTCCCAAGGTCAGGTCATGAAATAAAAAAGCCGGGAAAAATTAGAGTTAAAGAACTAGAGGAAGTACAGAGCGCTCCGCGGGAAATGCTGGTCGATTCGCACCCACAGTCATCTGTAACCAGTATCATCAATTGAACTGAGTATCTTAAATAGAAAATATTTCCGCAAATAATTTGCTTCAACTTTCTCACGCTACCAAATTCGATCTTTGATCCCGCGTCCGATGAGGGAACACCCCAAGCTTTATCATTCTATCTACGAGAATGATCGCGGCTACTCCGGAAACTTTCCCCGTTTAATGGTAGTATAGAAAATATGAATATCAAGATGGCGTATGCGAAGGAAGGTCTGGAGTTCCGCATCCCCGACGACTTACACGTTGAAGTGGTGGAACCCAAATACGAGAAGGGACTCGTCGATCAGACGGGAGCGGTGGTAGACGCCCTGAATAGTCCGATCGGCAGCACAGTTCTGGCTGATCGCGTAGTGCCGGGATCAAAGGTCGGAATTGTCTTCAGCGACATTACGCGTGCTACTCCCTATTACTTGATTTTACCCCCCTTGCTCGAGATCCTGGAAGATCGTGGAACGGAAGTAGTGCTTTTCAATGCGACCGGTACCCACCGGCAGAACAGCGACGAAGAACTTGCGACCATCCTGGGCCGAGACGTGAGTCGGCGTTATCCGATCATGCAGAATGACTGTCGTGACGGAGAAAGCCACGTACGGATCGGTACGACCGGTCGGGGCAATAACGTTTCTATCCATCGTGACTTTCTCGCCTGTGACCTGAAAATTCTCACCGGTTTTATAGAGCCACACTTTTTTGCGGGATTCTCCGGCGGAGGAAAAGCCGTAATGCCCGGATTGGCGAAGCTGGAGACGATCCAGCACAATCACGGGGCGAAGAACATGGACGATGAGAATGCGCGCTATGGAATAACCCGGGGAAATCCGATATGGGAGGATGTGCACGAAGCCCTAGATATGATCGAAAACACCTTTCTCGTGAATGTCTCGATGAACCGGGACAAGGAAATTACAGGTGTGTTCGCAGGTGATGTACGTCAGGCCCACGCGGTGGGTATCGAGAAGGTAAGAGAACAGGCGATGGTGGAGGTTTCTCAACTCTATGACCTGGTGATTACCGGCAACTCGGGGTATCCTCTGGATCTGAATATGTACCAGTCGGTAAAGGGTATGAGCGCCGCCTACCAGATCGTGAAGGAGGGTGGTGATATTCTCCTCGCGGCCGACTGCTGGGATGGAATCCCCGAACATGGCTCTTATGGAAGGCTTCTCGCGAGCATGGAGACTCCCGCGGAACTTCTGGAAGAGATCCGCCATACCGGGAAACCGGTACAGGACATGTGGCAGGCGCAGATCCACGCGAAGATCTGTGACCGTACACGGGTACATTTCTACAGTGACAAGCTCACTGACAAACAGATAGAGGCGGCCTTTATGAGTCCTGTATCCGATATGACGCAAGAGGTCGAGAAAATAGTTGAAAGCCATGTCGGAAGGGGAAGGAAAAGGGAAGAGGTGCGAATATGTGCGCTCCCCGAAGGACCCCTCACCATTCCCTATTACGGCAGGACTGATTAAGAAGCCCTTGAAGTTACCCGTGGTTTTTCCAAAAAGTGTAGTATTTTTATAGAATAGCTGTGCGGAATAACTGTGCGGCGAATACCGCATGAAACAGAACGGAGGAATCGTGATGGAAAAGAATACCATATACTACCTTTCGGGGGCGGGAAACTCCCTGGCCGTGGCAAAGAAGCTGGCCGGAGATCTGGGAATGAAGTGTCTTCCCATCACGCGTCTGGCCGCAGCGACGGACTCAGCCGCGGAGGAATTAAGCCGGGACACCGGGGCCTGGAACGCCGATGATGGAAGTACCGGAGCCCGGAATGAG
>CAZJIN010000259.1:0-4777 GCA_964545955.1 uncultured Sediminispirochaeta sp. | reverse complement strand
GGCGGGGCAAAGCCGGGCTGATCAAAATAGCCTCCACGGAGGAGGAAGCTAAAAGGATCGCCCATGAACTTTTCAATCGTCCCGAAGGTGTCCATCGCCTTCTGATCGAGGAAGTGGTGGAGATCACACGTGAAATCTACCTATCCATCACCATCGACCCCGTCACCGCCGAAGGACTCGTGATCGCCTGCGCCGAAGGGGGCGTTGAGATCGAGACCCTTGCCAAGGAACGGCCCGAGGCTATCATCCGGGCGCGATTCGACCTGGATCGCGGTCTGGAAGCCTTTCGCTCACGAAGTATAGCCTACGACCTCGGTTTTGAGGGTGATAAGGCAAAGGAATTCACCGGGATTCTCCTCAAACTCCACCGCGCCTTTTCTGAATACGACGGGGAGCTCCTAGAAATCAACCCCCTCTTTCTCACCTCACAGGAAACCATGGTTGCCGGGGACGGGAAAATTTCGATTGACGACAACTCCGCTTTTCGTCAGAAGGAGTATCAGATCGGTCGGGAACATTTTTCCAGCGACATGGAATACGAAGCGGCCATGGACGGTATCCCCTACCTCCAGTTTGACGGTGATATCAGCCTGATGTGCGCCGGAGCGGGACTGACCACCACCGTTTATGACCTCATCAGTTACGAGGGAGGCAGCGTGGCTAACTACCTGGAGTTCGGCGGGCCCAACTACCGTCGCGCCGTGCGGGCCATGGAGCTCTGTCTCCAAAACCCCTCAAAGGTCATCCTCATCGTCACCTTCGGCACCATCGCCCGGGCCGACGTCATGGCCCGGGGAGTCGTCGAAGCGATGGAAAGACTGCGCCCCGACCGTCCGATCGTCACCTGCATCCGCGGCACCAACGAAGAGGAAGCCCTTCGCATCCTGAAGAACGCGGGACTGGAGCCTCTGTTCGACACCGAGGAGGCGGTCCGCAAGGCCGTCGCCCTCTCAGGCGGTCGCTCGAAAGGAGCCGCAAGGGGAGTCGTAGAATGAGTATTTTTATCGATGGAAAAAGCCGAATCATCATTCAGGGGATCACGGGAAAAGAAGGCTCCTTCTGGACAAATCATATGAAGGAAATGGGCAGTCGAATCGTCGCCGGTGTAACCCCCGGCAAAGAGGGTCAGGAGGTCCATGGGATTCCGGTCTATCATTCTGTGAGCCGTGCTATCCGCGTCCATGATCCGGATGCCGCAATGATCTTCGTGCCACCTAAATTTACCATGGATGCCGTCTTCGAAGCCCTCGATTCCGGTATCAAAAAGATAGTAACCGTGGCCGATGGAATTCCCCTCCATGACGCGGTAAGGATCCGCAGGGCGGCCCTTTCCGCAGGGGCAACGGTGATAGGTGGAAATACCTCCGGGGTGATTTCACCGGGAAAATCTATGATGGGGTTTTTCCCCTACTGGATAAAAAGGGTGTACAATCCCGGACGTATCGGTATAATGACACGGAGCGGATCCCTTACCAACGAGGTCACTTCTATGGTGGTTTCCGCAGGCTTCGGTGTATCGACCCTGATCGGTGTGGGCGGCGACCCGGTTCCCGGGACCCGCTTTGCGGAGATGCTCCCCGACTACCAGAGAGACGAAGAAACCGATGCCGTAGTGATCATTGGGGAACTTGGCGGTACCATGGAGGAGGAAGTGGCCGAGGCCATTTCCGAAGGGAGATTCACAAAACCCCTGGTCGCCTTCCTTGGTGGACGTACCGCCCCGGCGGGCAAGAGGATGGGCCACGCCGGCGCCATCGTGACCGGAGGGACCGGATCGGTGAAGGACAAGGTCGCCGCCCTGGAAAAGGCCGGAGCGCTGGTGGCAAAACGCCCGCGGCTTGTCGGGAAGCTGCTCAAAGAGGCCCTCCATATTACCTAGTTCACTCGACGTGGTCGTTGACCGCGTCTTTCGGCACTCCCCGATCTGATCCCCGCAAGGAGATCGGGGGTGCCTCTTCTTTTTTTAAAGAAAAGGAGTTCCTCCAATGAGTACGGAAATCAAAAATATCGGCACACCCCCCTCTCCCGCCACTCGCTTGGTTTTCCTGGGTATCGCCTTTGCCGCAGCCATACTGTTCGCCGCCTTTCCCCTCCCCGAATCCGTCCGCACCGTCGGGGACGCGACCCTCGCCCCCGCCGGACAAACCGCAATGGGTATACTTCTTTTTGCACTGATCCTCTGGATGACCGAAGCGGTCCCCTTCCATGTGACGGGAATGCTCAGCATTTTCCTCCTGGCGATCCTGAAGGTGGGAACTTTCAAGGACATCGTGATGATCGGGTTTGGAAACCATATATTCGTCTTCTTTATCGGGGTATTGACCCTCTCTTCCTTTATCACCCGCTCGGGACTGGGCAACCGGATCTCGGTCTACCTTCTCTCCAAAACAGGGAACCGGACTTCCGTGATTATTCTGGGTTTTCTCGTAGTCGGCGCGTTGCTCTCCATGTGGATCACCAATACCGCGGTGGCGGCAATGCTCATGCCTCTCGGAGTCTCCATCCTCAAGGAAGAAGGGGTGACCCCGATGAAGAGCAATTTCGGTAAGGCCCTGATGATCGCCTCAGCCTGGGGACCGATTATCGGAGGGATCACCGCTCCCTCGGGGGCGGGGCCGAATCCCCTGGCCATTGGTTTTCTCAAGGAGATGGCGGGGGTGGACCTCAGTTTTGCGGGATGGATGATGTACGGAGTACCCGCGGGCCTTTTCCTTTTGCTCCCCACCTGGGGGATGATTATGCTTTTCTTTCGACCCGAGATGAAGCGGCTTAAGAAAAGCAGGGAGGAGCTTCACGCCGAGTACGCGGAGCTTCCCCCCATGGACCGTGAAGAAAAGGTGACCATGGTGATCTTCCTGCTTACCGTCATACTGTGGCTGACAACTCCACTCTTTGAAAAATGGCTGGATATCTCCATCCCGATTTCCATGCCCGTGCTTCTTACGGCCTCTCTTTTCTTTTTCCCAAAGGTGAGCGGCATAAAGTGGGTTGAAGTGGAAAAAGAGATATCCTGGAGCAGTATTCTCCTCATCGTGACGGGAATCTCCATCGGGATGATGCTGTATGAAACAGGGGCTGCCGGCTGGCTGGCGGTGGTGTTTCTCGGCGGAATCGGTGGTATCCATCCCTTCATGCAGGTTTTCCTGGTGGTGCTTATCATCTCGTTTCTCAAGATAGCCTTCTCGAGCAACACCGTCACCGCCACGATCATCATCCCCATCATGATTACCCTGGCCCAGAACCTCGGGATCGATCCCCTCAGCATCTCGATACCGGCGGCTCTCACCACCAGTATGGCCTTCATTCTGGTCACGAGCACCCCGACCAACGTCATCCCCTACTCCGCCGGGTACTTTTCAATCAAGGATATGGCCGTCGCGGGAGTTTTCATGACCGTTATCGCCAGCATCATCGTGGCGGGAACTATTTTTGTGATCGGGAGTTTTACAGGGCTCTATTGAACCTGTATTAAATAAAGACTCCCGGCAGCCCCAGGAGTAAACATCTTCCCACCGGGAGTCTGATATCAGAATTTGCCTCAATTGCTTAGAAAATATGGCAATTGCTCATCGGTTGGAGGCATTCTCAGTATGGAAAGTGTTTTACACTTTCCATACTGAGAATTGCTGTATCAGCTTTTTTCCAATTGCGAAAGACCGGTAAATTCGATACTATCCCCTTATGGCAGAGAGAGAAACAAACAGGGAACTTCCCCAGTACAGTAAAGACGGTAGCATTCATGTAACCGATGAGGTGATAAACACGGCGACCCACATGACGGGGGCGATTTTTTCCCTCCTCGGAACGGTATTGCTGATCGCCCTTGCCGCCTCCGAGGGGAAAACTCTACATGTGATATCCTTCGCAATATACGGTACGAGTCTTATCCTCCTTTTCCTGGCGAGTACTTTTCATCATGGACTGAAGGCCTCACCGAAAATGAACAATTTTTTTCGCCTCTTCGACTACCTGGCTATTTATCTGCTTATTGCGGGTACGTATACCCCCCTCTGTTTGGTTCTCCAGAGAAATGTATGGGGATGGAGTACCTTTGGAGTGGTCTGGGCACTTGCGATAGCGGGAATTACGATCAAATCGGTGTTTCCACAGTTGCCGAGGTGGGTTTCCAATGTTTTTTATATATCCATCGGATGGATAGGAGCGATCCTCATCATCAGATCTATTCCTCTGATCGGTGTAGTGGGTTTTCTACTCATCCTGGGGGGAGGGGTGATTTACACCATCGGCGCCCTCATTTTCTATTTTGAGAAGCCGAATCCGGTCCCCGGAAAGTTCGGTTTTCATGAAATTTGGCACCTTTTTGTTCTTACGGGAGCGGTGCTCCATTATCTTTTTATGTATTTTGTGGTACTCCCTTTTTAAGAAAGCAGGATAGAAAGAGAAAAGCAATATGATTACATGGTTCAAACGACTGAGGCTCCGCTCTCGTCGGACCTCTTTTTCCAATAACCTCGAATATCTCGGGGAAGATTTACTCCGGCGAGTTACCAGGGCTGCCCGCAAAGAGACCTGGGGTCGTTCCGTCATGCAGCTTGCCTGGACCGCGGGACCGGTCACCTACCTGGCACTGCAGGGTGGCTACATGCTTGGATATGGAACAAACGCCCCTTCCAACCTGTTCATCTATTTTGCCATGTATACGGTGATCGCCGGTGTATTCGCGGTTCTGATGCGTTTTCTCTATCAGGTCACCCGTGGACAGGAACTTGAAAGGTCCGAAACGGCCTTCCGTGAGGCCATGGTACGCCTCCCCGAC
>CAZJIN010000258.1:0-4788 GCA_964545955.1 uncultured Sediminispirochaeta sp. | reverse complement strand
CCTGTGAAAGCGCCCTGAAGGATGCGGGAGTAACGGCGGACCAGGTGGATGAGGTGATTCTTGTTGGTGGATCAACCCGTATTCCCGCGGTACAGCGCATGGTGAAGGAGCTTTTTGGGAAAGAACCCCACAAAGGGGTGAATCCGGACGAGGTCGTTGCTATGGGGGCCGCCATTCAGGGTGGTATTCTTGGGGGAGATGTGAAGGATGTCCTCCTGCTTGATGTGACGCCTCTTTCCCTCGGTATCGAAACCCTTGGTGGAGTTTTTACCAAGCTTATTGGGCGGAATACAACCATTCCTACGAGGAAGAGTCAGATTTTTTCTACCGCCGCGGACAATCAGAACGCGGTATCCATCAACGTTCTTCAGGGTGAGCGGGAAATGGCAGGTCAGAACCGTACCCTCGGTAGATTTGATCTTGTTGGGATTCCCCCCGCACCGAGGGGTGTACCACAAATTGAGGTAACCTTCGACATTGATGCCAACGGGATAGTACACGTTTCGGCGAAGGACCTTGGAACGGGTAAAGAACAGAAGATTCGTATTGAATCATCTTCGGGACTTTCGGAAGAAGAAATAAACAGAATGGTGCATGAGGCGGAAGAGCACGCGTCGGAGGACAAAGAGGCGCGGGAGAAGGTGGAAACCCGCAATGAAGCCGACACCCTGGTGTACGCGACGGAAAAATCCCTGGCAGATTATGGAGACAAGGTGTCTGCCGAAGAAAAGGCCAAGATAGAGGACGCCGTTTCTGAATTGAAGAAATCCCTCGAAGGGGACAATCTTGAAGAGATGAAGCAGAAAATCGAAGCGGTAAAGCAAGCCTCGTACAAGCTGGCGGAAGAGGTGTATAAGCAGACCGGCGGTCAGCAGGAAGGCGCCGGCGCGGCGGGCTCCGACGATGGTAGCGCCCAGGGTGATCCCACGGGCGGACAAACCGGTGAGGGCCAGAGTTCTCAGAGCGGAGAAAATGTGGAAGATGTTGATTATGAAGTAGTGGATGACGACGAATCAAAAAGCTGAGGGTGAGTTAAACTGTGGCGAAACGAGATTACTATGAAATTCTGGACGTGCCGAAAAATGCTTCCAAGGATGAGATAAAGAAGGCATACAGACAACTCGCGGTGAAGTATCATCCCGATCGCAATCCCGGCGACGAAAAGGCGGAGGAGCAGTTTAAAGAAGCGTCGGAAGCCTATGAAGTGCTGAGTGACGATAAAAAACGGCAGGCCTACGATCAATTCGGTTTCGCCGGGGTTGAAGGAATGGGAAGCGGTGCCGGCGGGCAGGGATTTTCAGGGTTTCGCGACTTTGAAGATATATTCGGGGATTTTGGAGATATATTCGGGTCCTTTTTCGGCGGAAATGCCGGAAGAGGGGGAAGAGGCGGAAGGTCCGACCGGGGCGCTCGTCGGGGTTCTGATCTTCGTTACAATCTTGACATCTCCTTCAAGGACGCCGTATTCGGCACAAAGGTCGAAGTAAGTTATGATCGGCATGTCACCTGTCCCTCCTGCGGAGGCAACGGCGCGGAGACGGGAAGTGGGAAAAAGGTCTGCCCTACCTGTGGAGGGAGCGGGCAGGTCAGGAGGAGCTCCGGCTTTTTCTCTATCGCTTCCCCATGCCCCACCTGCAATGGTGAAGGCTATGTGATAGACAATCCCTGCAACATGTGTCATGGCAACGGGGTCATTTCCAAGCGTCAGAAACTAAAGGTTACCATACCTGCGGGGATTGAAAGTGGAAAGAGAATAAATATTCCCGGTCAGGGCGATGCCGGCCCCAACGGTGGGCCGGCGGGTGATCTTTTCGTCTACGTTCGCGTAAAACCCCATGATTTCTTTGAACGACACGGAAACGATATATACTGCGTGGTTCCCATTTCGTTTACCCAGGCCGCGTTGGGGGCCGAGATAAAGGTTCCAACCCTTGAGGGGAAAAAAGTGAAGGTAAAGGTGCCCTCCGGTACGCAGAATGGTAAAATTCTTCGACTGAAGAATGAAGGCGTACCCCATCTACACAACAGTAATAAACGGGGGGATCTGTATATTAAAATTCGGGTTGAAGTTCCCAAAAATCTTTCTTCTCGATCAAAAAGTCTTTTGAAGGAGCTCTCGGAGATTCAGGGAGAGAACAGTACGCCCACCCCTGTTCCCCTGAGTGAACTCACATAAATCTCGATACGCCTGTACATTCCTGCCTGAAAACACCGATAAATGAATAGAGATGCCTGAGAAATATACCGTTTCCAGGCATTTCTCTCTATTTTTAAAGCGAGGTCACATGGAAAACCGTTGGAACCAAGGCAGTGCTATCTCTTTTGTATGGATATTTATTGTGTGTGTATCGGTGCTTTTCTTTCTGTATCCCCCGGCACGGGAAGTTCATGCCCAGGACAGTGTCTTGGATGAAGGGGATGGGCAGGACCTCTCGGTGGAGTTTCTTCTTGAGCAGTTTCAGAGCCTTGAAAACGCAGCCTTCCCACTCGAGCTAGATACAAACGATGACGGTCGGGTCGACTACATGGTACAAACCCATGTGAAGACGAATGAAAAAATGATGGAAGTCCTCGATTTCAACAATGATGGGAAAATGGATGACTTCTATTTCTATGAGCGGGGAGTTCTGCGGAAGCGGACTGTTGACTCAAACTATGACGGCCTGATCGATCTGAGGGTGTATATCAAAGACGGTGTGTATATTGCATATTACGAGAAAGATTCCGACTTTGATGGAAAAATAGATACAATAAAACGTTATGCCGACGACGAATCTGATAATAAGAAGGATAAGGATGACAACTGAACCAGTACTTACCGGATATCACGCAATCGAGGAGGCTCTCAAGAGCGGAAACGCCTCCGGTGGCATTCTCCATATCAGTCGCAAAAATGAGAGGATTAGGGAGCTTGTCAGGTTAGCCGGTTCCTTGAAGGTAAAGATCAAGCGCGGCAGCGATGAGGAGCTGAGCCGGATATCCGGGGAAACGCATAGGGGAATAGTCCTTGAAATGAATATCCCTGTCGGTTCTTTGGATGTGACCCTGGATGGGTATCTGAAAACTCTAAAGGAAGAAAAATCCCTCGTTCTGATTCTCGATGGAATCACCGATCCCCAGAACCTTGGTGCTATCCTTCGCAGTGCCGACCAGTTCGGGGTGGATCTTGTGGTACTTCCCTCCAGGCGAAGTGCCGGAATGGGCGCTACGGTCATGAAAACCTCCGCCGGTGCCGCGGCCTATCTCAAGGTGATCGAGGTTGCAAATCTCGGCCGGGCAATTGTCCAGTTAAAAAAATATAATTTCTGGATCTACGGCGCGGATATAGACGGAATTCCGTTGTGGGAGTGCGAGTTTGAGAACCGCAGCGCCCTTGTGATGGGTTCGGAAGGCAGAGGGGTCGGGCGGCTTGTATCCGAACAGTGCGATCGCCTTGTTACAATTCCGATGTCCGGTCATCTGGATTCACTTAATGTATCCGTGGCTGCCGGAATCGTGCTCTACGAGATCCGGCGTCCCTGATAGGGGAGTCGGCTTTACTCGAAAAAGCGGTTTCCTATATCATGACGGCTCCAGGATCCTTCGAATTTTACCCTTTCGATTCCTTCGTAGGCGTGGGTATTGGCTTTGACAATATTATCTCCCAGACCGACAACGGTAAAACACCGTCCTCCGTTGGTATAGAGAGACCCGTCTTCGGCACGTCGGGATGCTCCATGGAAGAGTAGCTTGCACCGTTCGGCAAAGGGTGGGGAGATTTCCACAGCGGTGGGTTTACACTCCTTTTCCGGATATCCTTCCGCGGCGATCACCACTCCCACCGCGGAGTTTTCGGAAAGTTCGAGAGGAAACTCGCTCACAGTGCCCTTGTCTATCGATTTTACCAGATTCCCCATATCGGAATTGATAAGCGGGAGAAGGACCTGTGCTTCCGGATCACCGAATCTCACATGGTAACTCGTGACCTTTGCACCGTCCTCCTGAATCAGGAGACTGAAAAAGAAAACCCCCTTGTAGAAGAGCTTCTCCTCCATCATTCCAAGAAAGGTAGGTTCTATAATGTCGGTGAGAATATGTGCATACGTCCTGTCCTTGAGGATGGGAACGGGACAGATAGCACCCATACCGCTGGTCAGGGATCCGAGATCATTGTCACATGCCTTGCGATAATCGGAAACAGCGGGGAGGATCATATAGTTCTGTCCGTCTATGAAAGAAAAGATGGAGAGGTTATACCCATCTTCAAAATGCTCAACGAGGAGACTGTCTTCCTGAAGTACCCGTTTCCCGAATTCAAGCAATGCCACGGGATTACTTGAGTCGAAAACGTTCATGGCAAAAGAGTTATGGGCCTTTTTCAGTACAAGATGACAGTTGCTCTTTCTCACGTAATCCTCGAACTTTTCGTAGTTGGTGAAGATTTGCGCCTCTGTCGTGGGGATGGAATACCGCTTCATGAAATCACGGGAGAATAAACGGTCGGTTTCAAGCTGTGTGGTAAGCCTCGGTGCCCCGAATACGGGTATTTCCGCTTTGTCTAAAGCATCCACTACTCCCTTTTCAAGCGCCTTAACCTCGCCGGCAAAACAGTAATCTATTTCGAGGGATCTACAAAGTTTGACAACTTCGGAAGGTTTTGTGATATCGAGTGAGTCGATATTTTCAGCGATCTCCGCAGTTCCGGAATTCCCGGGTGCTACAAAGAGACCGCTGATTATGTGGCTCTTTGCCATTGTCCATGCGAGGGCATGTTCTTTTGCTCCGGCTCCAAGAATCAATACTTTCACA
>CAZJIN010000257.1:0-4807 GCA_964545955.1 uncultured Sediminispirochaeta sp. | reverse complement strand
GGATCGCCTTCCAGAACGCTACGGTCCATGAACGCGCCGGGATCCCCTTCGTCGGCGTTACAGAGTACAAATTTTTCATCACCATGAGCCTTACGTGTAAAATCCCATTTAAGCCATGTGGGAAAACCCGCGCCGCCTCGACCCCGCAAACCGGAAGCCTTCATCTCATCTATGATTTGTTCATCGGTATATTCCTTGAGTGTCTTCGCAAGGGCGGAATACCCACCTGCGGCGATAAAATCGTTCAAATTGAGAGGATCTATGTAACCGCAGTTGCGTAGTACTATTCTCGCCTGACCGCGGTAGAAGTCAAGCATGTCCACCTTATCAACCTGTTCATTGGTGGAGGCGTTTCGATGGGTCAGGTGTTTGACCACTTTCTTTTTTTTGAAATGGGTCTCGACTATTTCCGCGGCATCTTCGGTTTTTACTCCTTCGTAGAAGACTTCTTCAGGTTTGACAATGATGACCGGACCCCTGGCGCAGGGCCCGAGACAACCGGTTTCAACTACGGGAATATTCAGGCCGGCCTTCGCAAGTTCCTTTTCCAGGGCATCCTTCACCTCAAGGGCGCCGGAGGCAATACAACCTGCTCCGGCACAGAGGTGAATTCTCTGCTGTGTGTCGTCACGTCCTTTTGTGCTTGCCTGACGTCTTTTTCCAAGTTCTTCGATGCTGTTGATTTTAATATGTGCTTCCATCTTACCCCTCCTCTTCACACGGTTCGGAGATCTGGTAGGGAAGGAGTATATCCTTAATTTTGCCCGGTTTTACCCGTTGATATACCTGATCATTGATCATGACGACCGGAGCCAGTCCACAGGCTCCAAAACATCTCCCTATTTCCAGGCTGAATACCCGATCCTCCGTGGTATACCCAACGTCAATGCCGAGGTAGTCTTGAATTGCCGCAAGCACTTCTTTTCCCCCCCGCACGTAACAGGCGGTTCCGAGGCATACGCGGATAATGTTTTGACCTCTTGGGATGGTCGAAAAATAGGAGTAAAAACTCACGACCCCCGCGACTTCACTATAGGGAATCTTAAGCCTGAGACTCACCTTCTTAAGAACGGACTCCGGGAGATACCCAAAGAGATTCTGAGCGGTTTGCAGTACGGGAATCAACGCTCCTTCCACACCGGAGAAAGTGTCAATGACCTCTTCAATTCTGATGGCCATCTCTTCCTCGGAGATTTGATCTTCGCAACACTTGTTCCGATCAGTCCCCTTCTGGTCTATCTGTGCATCCACTGCCATGGATCATCCTCCTTCTCATTTTTTGGCGCTCTACGCCTGGTTCTCTTATTTAAGATATTTCTAAAGCCCAAATTGGCTTTAGAAATATTAAAATCATCACTAAATATCTACAATAATATAAATATTAAGAAATATTTATATTTTATAACTATAATAAAGAAATAATTGTGAAAGAACGATATTTAATGTGCTCATTGATACATTAACATAAAAGCCTATATGTGTGCAAAGAAAATTCAAAAAAATTTTAATTATTTGTTTCGAAAAAGCAAAAGATACCCCATACTGAAAACCATGTATGGAGTTCCCCTAGAATATCTTTCCTTTCCGGCGTGTGTTCTCGACTTGAAGGGGATTATCCGAAATACGAACCACGCTTTTGCGGAGCTCGCGGGGTTTGGTCAAAGTGATGTTTTTGTGGGCCTCCCCTTCGGGGAGTTGATGCAGGGGGGTGAGAGGGGTCAGTTTGAGGAGTTCCTCAAGAGGTGCAGCCACACCGATCATGTGATCGATGGGAGTTTTACCACATGTTTTCCCGATGTATTTGGTGAACGACGTAGAGTGATCGTCAACGTGAAATGCTCTGGAGATGACGATGGCATATTCCTTCACCTGGGCCATGGCTCCGATTATTCAGGAGAAGCGGGGTTGGGTAGTTCCTTCTGCCGTCTCATGGAAATATTTCTGGAGGATGAAGGGCTAAATTCCGGCTACAATCGTATACTTCGTTTCCTGCTTGATGAGAGCAACATGGAGGGTGGTGTTGTATATTCCATGAATCCGGGGCCGGGGGAGAATTCTCCGGTTATGAACACTTCCATCGGCTTGTTCCCGAGGCTTGAATCAGTTCTTCAGAAGAGAAGTATACTACAGAGGGGGACCCCGCGAAAGGTTCTGTTTTTCGGATGCCGTCTCGAGGATGTGACGATACCGCCGATGCTTCGCAAGGCGGGGATTAAGACTGCGGTTCTTTTGCCGGTAGTCTCTGTAGGAAAACCTCAGATACTTTATGTCCTTTTTTCCCGGACAAAAAAAGCCTTCCAATCATATGAAGAAAAAGCCCTCAACACCGCGTATGAAAATATTATAAAGGTAACGAAAAGACTTCTCCGTGATCAGGCCCTCATGGATAGTGAAAAGCTGTATCGGTCACTCATCAGATCCATGCCAAGCGGGCTGATTGTCCGGGACCGGAGCGGGGCTATCGTTCATTACAATCTCGCCGCCGCCGCCATTTTTGGGTGGAAGACAGACGAAGGCGTTTCGTCGGAAAACTTGATGGAGGATGCCTGTTTTTACAATGAGGAGGGAAAGCTTGAAGTAGCGGATCAACTTCCGGGGATGCTTAGTCTCACCAGAGGGGAGCAAATCCGCAATCGGGAGATCCAGGTCAGAAGAAGGGACGGGAGTGTAATTTGGCTTTCCGTGAACAGCGAGCCCCTCGTTCATGCGGGTGATGAAGAACCCTTCGCCGCGATTGTCACGTTCAAGGATATATCCGAAAATCGTAAAGCCCTGGAAGAGCTGCAGGAGGCAAGACGGAGGGCGGAAGAGTCCGGGAGAACTAAAAATCAGTTTCTGGCCAATTTCAGCCATGAGATTCGCACCCCCCTCAGTGGTATCATGGGGATGACCGATATCCTTCTTATGGGAGATCTAACCGGGGAGCAGCAGGAACAACTTTTTTTGATGAAAGACGCCGAGGAGTTGCTCCTCGACATCATCAATAAGGTCCTGGATCTCTCGAAACTAGAATCCGGGAAGTTGAAAGTAAAGACGGGAATTTTTCACCTGGAGCAGACATTAAAAAAAGCGGTGTCCCCTGTTCTGGCCGGTGCACGGAAAGATTCCTGTAAAATAAGTATAGAGATCTCTGAAAAAATTCCTGACTATCTGGTCGGGGATGCTGCTCATATTCAACTGGTAATCGCAAATATCGTGGAAAACGCGGTAAAATTCGTCGGATCGGGCGTGATCACACTGTCGGTGCAGATGTATGGGAATATCCTTCAGGATGTCGTTCCGCTTCTCTTTTCGATCAGTGATACCGGGCGGGGCATACCCAGGGAAGAGCAAGAGGGAATCTTTGAGAACTTTCGACAGGTGGACAGTTCCTTTTCAAAGGAGCATCAGGGTACCGGGCTGGGTCTGTCAATAAGCAAACAGCTTATCGAGCAAATGGGGGGGTCTATATGGCTCGTAAGCGAGCCGGGTGAGGGAAGCACTTTTTTCTTCAACCTGGAGCTTAACCGGGCTGAAGAAAGCCGTCAGGGTTTTTCCACGCCTTCAGGCGTCTCCACTTCTCCTGTCGCGGATGCCGAAGTGTTGGAAACGACCGACCTGAGTATTTTGCTCGTTGAGGATAATCCCCTGAATCAGGAAGCCCTCAGTCTTATGATGAGAAGAAGGGGATATAAGGTGGAAGTTGCCGCCGACGGTGTGGAAGCCCTTGAAATGCTCTCCTCCGGATCCTATGAGCTTATCCTTATGGATATTCAGATGCCGAAGATGAACGGAATCGAAACGACCCGAAGAATTCGAGACGGCTCCGTAGCCGGTATTGACCCCATCGTACCTATTATTGCCCTGACGGCTTACGCGATGTCGGAAGAGATAAAGACAATAATGGATTCCGGAATGAACGGGTATATCTCAAAACGGGTAGACAAGACGGAGTTCTTCGCCACAATAGAGGAGGTCCTCTCCCGTAAGGGAAAAACTTCAAGGGGTATCCGATCAGAGGAAGAGGAAGAGGGCAATGTTGACACCACGGTGAATACAAAAACGGAAAAAACCGATTTTCAAAGTTTTGTCGAAGACTATAGAAGTGATATTGATGTCGCCCGGCAGCTGTTGTGGCTTTTTTCCCGGGATGTACCGATCAGAATCTCCTCTATCGAGGAGGCCCTCGCACATAAGGATGCGAAAACCCTGGTTGATAATTTTCACAGCCTTACCAACAATCTTTCGGCGGTGCGGCTTTTCTCCCTGGGGCAGGTCTCACGGGATCTGGAAAAAGAAGCGGTCCAGGGTAATCTTGAGGCAATTTGTGAAAAATTTCCGAACTTCCGTGATGAACTAAAGGATTCGCTCAAGCATTCCAGGAAGTATCTCCGGATACTCGAGATCGGCACCTTTAAAAAGTAAAGATTTTTGAGGTGCCCAGGCCTGGAGCGCGAGCCCAAACCTGGAGCCCCCCCTGGGTTGGAGGATGCGGAGGGCCGGAGGGTGCGGGAAGTTTAGATTTTCGGTTGTTCCTCTGTAAAAAAAATCAATCTTCCCAGATTCCAAGGTTTTTCAACTGCGTCGTGGCCTGTTCCGCCCATCCGCGGTTGGCCATGGGGCTTGCGGGGCTTGGATGCAGAATAGACGCGACCTGGGTATCGCTTTTCCCACAATGAACGACTTCAGTCGCCCTCTTCTCGGCAAATTTACCCACGCCGATCACAAATTCAGGTTTGAGAACGTGGATCAGATCCCGTAGATGGCTGTCACAGGTTCGGAAGAGTTCCTTTCTCTTCATGGGGGGGAGTTTGTCCGGGGTGAGGTT
>CAZJIN010000256.1:2978-4832 GCA_964545955.1 uncultured Sediminispirochaeta sp. | reverse complement strand
CGTGGTAAAATGATACTGTATCTCGGGGTAGTCTTCTCTCATGCCGTCAAGCCACCAGATCGACTGGCCAAGGAAAACCGGGTTCTCATCGTGGTCGTACACGATGTCCCTGCCCTTGATCCGGATAAAATCCTTCAGCTTCCCGGGATCCTCCGATGTGAGCCAACATGCCCGGGCATAACTGAGTGCTTCGAAGCGACAGTGGGCGCCGTATTCGTGTTCAAGACGGTAGGTGATGACTTCGAACTGTAGATCTCCCACGGTACCGACGATTTTCCGTCTCCCCCGGTCCTGGATAAAAAGTTGGGCGACCCCTTCTTCGGAGAGCTGGGCAATCCCCTTGTCGAGTTGCTTGGACTTCATAGGATTCGTGTTGACCAGTTCCCGGAAGATCTCCGGAGAAAAACTGGGGATCCCCCGGAAGGTGAATTCCTCTCCCTCGGTCAGGGTATCGCCGATCTTCAAATCGCCGCGATCGTAGAGCCCTACCACGTCCCCGGGAAAAGCCTCGGCGACCACGTTTTTGCGCTGGGCCATGAAGTTGTAGGGTGTGGAAAAACGGACATCCCTTCGGAGTCGCACGTGTCGGAAGGCCTTATCTTTCTCGAATTTACCGGAACAGATTCTGAGGAAGGCGATCCGATCACGGTGACGGGGATCCAGGTTTGCATGAATTTTGAAAATAAAGCCGCTGAACTTTTCCTCGTTGGGAGCGACGAAGCGGGTATCGGTCTCTCTCTCCACCGGTGGGGGGGAGATTTTGACAAAGGACTCAAGCAACTCCCGAACGCCGAAGTTGTTCAGGGCGCTGCCGAAGAAGACCGGCGCGAGGTTGCCGTTCCTGTACTCCTCATGGGAAAAATCGTCGTATACCCCCTCGATGAGGGCGACATCATCCCTCAGCTGTTGTGCCCGGCTTCCGACCTTCCGGTCGAGTTCCTCGGAGCTGAGATCATCTATCAGCAGACGGTCCTCCTCGACCCTGGTTTTGCCGGGGGAGAAGAGAAAGACGTTCCGGTCCCGAAGGTTGTACACCCCCTTGAAGTGCATACCCATCCCGATGGGCCAGGTCATGGGGCGTACCGCGATTTCAAGCTTGTTCTCAAGTTCGTCCATCAGCTCGAAGGGGAGTTTCCCTTCACGGTCCAGTTTGTTCACAAAAATAATCACCGGGGTGTTTCGCATGCGGCAGACCTTCATCAGTTTTTCAGTCTGTTCCTCCACTCCCTTGGCTACATCCACCACCAGGATGACGCTGTCCACCGCCGTCAGGGTCCGGTAGGTATCCTCGGCAAAATCCTTGTGCCCCGGGGTATCGAGGATGTTTATGATCTTCCCTCCGTATTCGAAGGTCATCACCGAGGTGGCAACGGAAATCCCCCGCTGCTTCTCGATCTGCATAAAGTCCGAGGTGGCGCTGCGCTTTATCTTATTCGATTTTACCGCTCCCGCCGTGTGGATGCCTCCGCCGAAGAGCAGCAGCTTCTCGGTGAGGGTGGTTTTTCCCGCGTCGGGATGGCTGATAATGCCGAAGGTTCGTCGTTTGTCGATCTCTGTCTCTATATTCATATGTTTCTCGCTCTGTTTTTGCCGGTTCACATGCCCGAAGCAGCCGGTTCCGCCAGGATTCGGAACTTTCCGTCCGTGCCCATCATTATAATGTCTTTAATCATCTCATCGAGGGGGGATCAAATCGGATAGCGTTTCATGGTAGTATAATATACATGAAATCTTGAAAAAAACCAAGACCACGGACCAATGGCCGGGACAAGTCAAGCCAAGGATCGTGGGGATAAGGGAGAGGAGAAAATGCAAGACACTATCAAAAGACGCCTTCAGGACGGAGAGACCCTG
>CAZJIN010000256.1:0-2968 GCA_964545955.1 uncultured Sediminispirochaeta sp. | reverse complement strand
CATGAATACCGGATTAAAAGAGAAACTTCGTAGCGGAGAGACCCTGTACGGCAGTTTCGTAACCATGAATAATCCCGATGGGGCGGAGATTATGGCGCTCGGGGGCTTCGACTTTATCGTAATCGATACCGAACACGGACCGATGTCGGTGGAATCATCCATCCACATCATCAGGGCGGCGGAAGCGCGGGGAGTCCCCTCGATCATCAGAGTGGCGGATTCGGAACCCGCTAGTATTCTTCGTGTTCTGGATATCGGCGCGGCGGGGGTGCAGGTTCCGCAGGTCGGTACTCCTGAAATCGCGCGGATGATCGTTGATGCCTCCCATTATCATCCCCTCGGTCATCGAGGTCTCGCGATGCCGCGGGCAGCGGACTTCGGAGCTTTGCCGGTGAAGGAATATTTTCAACGGGCCCACGAGCGGACCCTGGTGGTCGCGCAGTGCGAGAGTGCAGAAGGGCTGGAGAATATCGAGGCGGTAGCTGCGGTCCCGGAAGTGGATGTGATTTTTCTTGGACCCTTTGACCTCTCCCACTCCCTCGGTATTCCCGGTGAGGTCGAGGATCCCCGTATAAGAAAGGCGGAACAACGGGTAGTACAGGCCTGTGAGAAAAATGGAAAAGCCGCCGGGATTTTCGCGGTGAACGGTGAAAAAGCCGCCCTGCGCGCACGGGAGGGCTTTCGTTACGTCACACTGGGGACTGACGCGATGTTACTCGCATCGGCCGTGGCAGGAGAGTTGAAGGCCGTCGGAAGGTGAAGGGGCCCACGGTCGGCGGGTGAAAGGCCCCACGGTCGGAAGGTGAAGAGGCCTACGGTCGGCGGGTGAAAGGCCCCGCGGGCGGTCGTGTAAAACCCTTCACGGGGGGCTCTGTTGAATTATCACTTCGTCAGAACACCACCTGAACGGTGTGCAGATCCTGGATCATTGATCGGAAGGAGTTGATTTTTTCTATGATTTGCTGGTCCAGAATTACTCCGCGGGGGACAAGCATCAGGCCGTTTGAGAGGATTATGTCGTCCTTCAGAAACATGCCCACCTTGAGGGAGTCGATGCTTACCATCGTGGCTTCCCCTCCGTTGTCCTTCGCCCAGGTGGGAATGAAGGTGAGGAATTTTTCCGTGATTTTCGGGTCGTAAAGACTGCCCGCGCCCGATCGAATTCTGTCGAGGGCTTCATCGTATTGTAAACCGTACTTGTACAGGAGATTGTCCCAGTCATTGACGATACGGACGACCCTGGCGCCGTAGGGGATTTTGCTTCCCCCCAGCTGATCGGGGAATCCTTTGCCGTCGAAGCGTTCGTGGTGCGACCGGATGATGGCGGCGGTTCGTTTCAGGTTGTAGATGGAGCTGATGATGTGCTCTCCATCCATGGTATGGCGGCGGTATTCCCGCAGATCCTCATCGGCAAGCTGTTCGGTAGGGGTGTCGGTGAGTCTGGGGTTTTTGCCCACGAGGCCGATGTCATGGAGCAATGCCCCGTAGTAATGGAGGTAACATATATCCTTCGGCATCTGACCGTCTCGGCAGAAATGCCAGGTGGTCTCCGCGCATCTCTTCAGATGCCCCCCCATGAAACGGTTCCCCAGTGAAATCACTTCGATCAGCAGTTCGACCATACCGTGATAATTCCTCCTCACGGTTTTGCGGGTTTCCTTGAGGGCCTGTACCGTCTCCCTGTGCTGAGCTGAATTCTTTTTAATGATATGTTTCAACTCTTCGATGCGGGCGGCGGCGACTTCATCGAGGGAGGAAGCCTGCTGTGTGTCACGGGATTGCGGTATCGGCTCCCCATCGGAAGGAAGATCCTCCGAATATTCGTCGTTTTCCTTTTTGTTCATAAGAACCTCTTATTAATATTTTCGGTTGTAACGCGACTCCTCCCTTGATATATTATTGTGAATGGTCGCAACAAAGTAAAGAGGAACAAGGAAACCCTATGATGAAGAGTGAATTTGAAGAGCGGATACAGAATACCTCGGTAGAACTGGAACTGTGCCGTGAAGAGATAGGCAAAAGAATAGTCGGTCAGCACAAAATGGTGGATGGAATTTTGATGGCCCTGATCGCGGGGGGGCATGTGCTTCTGGAGGGTGTACCCGGTCTCGCGAAAACCATGACGGTGAAAACTGTCGCGGATGTGGTGGATGTCGATTTCAAAAGACTCCAGTTCACCCCAGATCTTCTGCCCGCCGACCTGATCGGGACCCTGGTATACCGACAGAATACCGGGGAGTTTGTGGCGAGGAAGGGACCGGTTTTCAGCAATATCATTCTGGCCGATGAGATCAACCGGGCTCCCGCGAAGGTGCAGTCCGCTCTGCTGGAGGCTATGGAGGAGCGTCAGGTGACAATTGGCGACACCACCCACCGTCTTCCGGAACCCTTTTTCGTGCTTGCCACGCAGAACCCCATTGAGCAGGAGGGAACCTACCCCCTTCCCGAAGCACAGCTGGATCGTTTTTTAATGAAACTCAAGGTGGAATATCCCAATAGTGAAGAGGAACTTAAAATACTCCGTCGAATGGGTTCCGATTCACGGATACCCGTGCGGAAGGTGATGTCGGCGTCACAGATAATGGCCTTGCGGCGAATTGCCGGTACTATACTGGTTGATGAGAGGATCGAAGAGTACATTGTACAGATTATTGCGGCATCCAGAGTTGCGAAGGATGAAGGCCGGAACTACTCGCGCTTCATCGATTACGGGGCGTCCACCCGGGCCACTATTTATCTCTACCGTTGCGCGAGAATCAAGGCCCTGTTTGAGGGTAGGACCTTCGTTATCCCGGACGATGTCAAAGCGGTGGTTTTTAATGTGCTTCGTCATCGAATAGTGCTTTCATATGAAGCGGAATCGGAGGAACTCACCTCGGATGATGTAATCGCGCGGCTGCTGAAGGTAGTTCCGGTACCATAAGAGACGTATGGATACTTTCAGCCTTTTTACACGGATCAAAAACCT
>CAZJIN010000255.1:0-4833 GCA_964545955.1 uncultured Sediminispirochaeta sp. | reverse complement strand
GGAGACCGAATCGGTTATTGCCCACGGGGCGGATGGTGTTGGTCTTTACAGAACGGAGTACCTTTTTCTTCTTCCGGGAGGTTTTCCCTCTGAAGATATGCAGTATGAGGAGTATTCCCGGGTACTCAGCGATATGAAGGGCCACGGTAGTGTAACCCTGCGGACCCTTGATATCGGCGGGGACAAAGTCATTCCCGGCATGGAAGGTTTGGATGAAAAAAATCCTATTCTTGGTTGGAGGGCCGTGCGTTTTTGCCTTTCCCGAAAGGATATCTTTAAAACCCAGCTCAGGGCTATGCTTCGCGCCTCCGTCTACGGTGATCTGAAAATCATGTTTCCGATGATATCCGGTGTGGAGGAACTTGAGAGTGTCCTGAGCGTTCTTGACGAGGTGAAAAAAGAGCTTAAGAGGGAAAATATTTCCTTTAAGAAGGATATACCCATTGGAATTATGATCGAGGTTCCCTCTGCTGCATTGATCTCCGATTTTCTGGCAAAAAAGGTTGATTTTTTCTCGATTGGAACAAATGATCTCATTCAATACACCATTGCCGTTGACAGGGGCAATGAAAAAATCGCATACCTATATGAACCCTTTCATCCTGGGGTGCTTCGACTGCTCAAGATAGTGATTGAGAACGCCCATGCCGTTGGTATTCCCGTGGGCATGTGCGGTGAGATGGCCGGATACCCCATAGCTACAGTTCTTCTTCTGGGACTCGGCCTGGACATCTTCAGCATGAGTGCTTTTACAATTCCTGAAGAAAAAAAAATCATTCGCTCGGTCAGTATGTCCGAAGCGGAGGAACTGGTTGGAATTGTTATGGAGATGAAATCCGCGAGGGAGATTAACGAATACATAAGGAAATGGATGAATGAACGGTTTGACCTCATCACACTCTGAATCTGATAATAAAACTGACTCACCGGAAACTGGCTCACCGGCTATCACGGGGAGAATCCCGAAGGTCGTCGTGGTGGGACGGCCGAATGTGGGGAAATCAACCCTTTTCAATCGTATGGTGGGAAAACGCCGGGCGATCACGGACCCGATGCCGGGGGTGACCCGGGACGCAGTACGGTCCCGCGCTCTTATAAACGACAGACCTGTGGAGTTGATTGACACCGGAGGGTACCGGATCGATGCACAGGATATCGATTCCCTGGTGCGTGGCAAGAGCCTCGAACTGGTAAAACAGGCGGACCTGGTCCTTTTTATATGCGATGTCCAGGATATGAACGCGGAAGACGAGAGTTTTATCGAGCATCTTCGCCCCTACGCGAGGAAGGTCATCCTTGTAGTGAATAAAGTGGACAATCCCCAGAGGGAACAGACCCTCTGGAACTTCCATTCCTTTGGGTTTGAGCAGGTGATAGGAATATCAGCCGCCCACGGTCTTGGTATAGATGTGCTCGAAGAACAGATCATCAAGAGTATCGATTTTGAGAATTTCGGCTCCTCCGAGGAGGAAGTTCCCAGGATACGGCTCGCGGTTCTAGGCAAGCCTAATACGGGAAAATCTACTCTATCCAACCGCCTTGTGGGATCCGAGGCTTCCATTGTTTCCGAGATACCCGGGACGACCAGGGATGTGATCGAAGGAAGCTTCACCTACAAGGGGAGTCTTTACCAGATAATGGATACCGCGGGGATCAGGAAAAAGAAGAAGGTCAACGAATCGGTTGAATACTATTCAGTCAACAGGGCTATCAAGACAATCGAAGAGAGTGACGTGGTTTTCCTGATGGTTGACGCCGAAGAGGGGCTCACCGAGCAGGATAAAAAAATCTCCGCCCAGGCTGTGAAAAAAGGCCGTGGCATTATTCTCGTGTTGAACAAATGGGACCGGATTGAAAAAACGCCGAATGTGCAGCAGGCGGTAAAAGACCGGACCCGTTATATCTTTCCCGTTCTGGGTTTTGCTCCCCTGATTCCGATCTCGGCGACTACAGGAGAGGGGGTTGAAAAACTCCTGGACGCGGCTTACAGGGTATGGAAGCAGTTGAACAAAAGGGTGGAGACACCGGTGATCAACGATCTTATCCAGAAACTTGTCGCGAACTATCCTCCCCCCAGGGACAGCCGGGGGCATCATAAAATCTACTATGCCACCCAGGTAGAAGCTGATCCGGTCCGTTTTGTTCTGTTTGTAAATCGAAAGAAGGGTTTCCCGAAATCTTATATACAATACATAGTAAACAGCATCCGGGCTGAATTGGGATTTCCGGATATTCCTTTGAGGGTAGATTTAAGGGAGCGTTCCGGCCATAAAAAATGAAAGGGTACCGGATTGGAACAGTCTGTCGGCTTCTCAGTGTGAAACCCCACGTGATAAGGTACTGGGAACAGGAAATTCCCTTGCTTTCTCCGCGCAAAGATGAGCAGGGGAGAAGACTATATACCCGCCAGGAGCTGGATCTTCTTCTGAGGATCAAGTACCTCCTTCAGCAGAAAAAGTTTACCCTCGCTGGGGTACGTGAAAAACTCTGGGCCGAGTTTTATTCGGAAGAACAGAATGTGAGGGCTCATATTATCGCACTGAGAAATGAACTCCTGCTTCTTCAGAGCCGTATCACGGAGCAGAAGAAAAAATTAAACCGTCTCTCAGAGGATCGCGAAAAAAGGTCGATATAAGATGTGTATGCGCAGTTTTAGGTCGAGGTTTTTTTTACACCCCTTGATGGTACTCTTTCTGGTTTTTTCGGGCGTTCCTGTTTCGGGACAGCACATTCCGACGGGGCGATCACGTTTTGTCGCGGATTTTCCTGAAAATATCTTTGTACGCAATCTCCTTCTGGATGAGGTTCTTGGTCCGATTGAGGCTGCTGTCGCCCTGAGTCCGGACGTGCTGGAGGAACCAGGCTTTCCCTACCAGGTGCAGTTTTTTATTGAAGAGACGAAGGAATATTATTATTTCTGTTTCTACCACGGGAAAGAGATAAATTTCGCGTCCCCCGTGAAGGGAAGTCTTTTTTTTCAGAGATCCAGGGAAGACGGTGGTCTTGTGAAGATGAAGGTTTTCTACAAGAATGATCCGGGGAGTTATTTCTCGATCGAACCCGTTAATACGGGAATGAGCAGGATGAATATTTTTTTGCTGGGCAGGAATATACAACAGGATATCAATATTCCCGAATCACTCCAAAGGATTGCCCGCATGTCCGTTCAGGAGATCATGACGATCACGAAAGGCTATGTGAATTGGAGTTTTTACCTGCCCGACGGAGAGTTTCCCCCGCCGGTTCTCACAAGTACCGATGATCTGACGGACCGGATCAGGCCGTACCTCCGGCAGCTCGGAGATGAGGAGGATGGGGCGATTGATGAGACTGGTCGGTATGTGTATATCAGAGACGGGTCTCTCCAGGGTGACGGAACCGAAGGTGGCTTGAATTGTTCAGGTTTCGCGAAATGGGTGGTTGACGGGGTACTTTACCCGAGGACCGGTTCTCTTCTTTCAATAGATACGTTAAAAATTCGCCACCCCGATTCCCGGGGCAATCGCTGGAGTAGAAAAACAGAGGATCAGGAAGAGCCGTATTTTGGGCTTGACTGGACCAGGAATCTGGCATTGCAGGCCTTTCAGGTGTTTTTGCCCGAGGAACTTCACAGGAGAGACGAGGAACAGGTTATCGAGATCGCCGATGTGAATTACCTTCGGTACCACGAGTACGAGGAGGATGTGGGCTATCCGATTGGACAGCTGCCTACGGCCCTCTACGAACTTGCCCGTAGAAATGTCGACCGCCTGTACCTGGGGTCGGTGAATACCCTGGTACATGGTGAATACGAGCTACGGAAGCATTATCATGTGGCGGTTTTTTTGCCGTGGCTGGATAGCGAGGGCGGACTGCAGGTAAGTGTGATGGAGCGCAATCATGAAAGCGAACTGGAAGAATTTATTCAGCGCTATGAAGGGAGTTATATCCATCTCGTAGAGGTTCCCCATCCCGGCGCGTTCACACCGGGGGATATGAAGCTTGAACCGGTAATCAAACGGTATTAGGGTTTTTTTTATTCGATTTTCTAATTACACTATATTTTTACGATTTTCCCCCGGCATTGAAAAGTGAGAGCTCTTGGAGTATCTTGTAACTATGAAAAAGAGAATTATACTTCTTATTCTTTTCACCCTGGGCGCTTTATTTCTCCTTGCAGCGCAGGAAGAACGGCTGTTTCGTGAAGCTGAGCGGCGTTTTTCAAAGGGTGATTATCAATTCGCGTATTCCCGCTATTCCCAGCTCATAGAAGAGTATCCCGATTCTCCCTACGTGGCCGATGCGGGATTCAGGCAGGCGGTTATACTGAGTTACCTTGGCAAAAATGAAGAGGCCCTGCGACAGTTCGTACGTGTTTCGGAGCGTTACTCCCATACCCGGTTTTACAGCTTTATCCCCTTCTGGAAGGGGTATACCCTCTTTCAGCTCGGGAGATATGAGGAAGCCCTGGAAAGTTTACGTGTTTCGATCGAAGAGGGGAGTGACTCCCTTCTCCGGGATTCGCTTTTTTATAAAGCCCTGGTGGAAAAAAAATTGGGAGAGAGGGAAGAGGCTTTCACTACGGTGAAGGACCTGTATCTTCTCTATGAGGATCCCGTTCAGAATCCGGAGATGCTGCTCCTTTATACCTCCCTGCTGGTGGAGACAGGGCGCTACGAACAGCTGTACGACTTGTATTCAAGCCTGCGGTTTGATGCCCTCGATCCGAAGTTTCGGATAAAGCTTTCTCTGTACCGAGGGGAAGCCCTTTTTATGCAGGGGCGTGACGAAGAAGCGACGCCGTTGTACCTGGAACTACTTTCACAGAAGGATGATGTGCAGGCGACCGCCTAC
>CAZJIN010000254.1:0-4835 GCA_964545955.1 uncultured Sediminispirochaeta sp. | reverse complement strand
GATATCGGACGTAGAAATACAATCGCGATTAAAAGGTATTTATGGAAAAATGGTTTTGGTGTGCTCAAGGAAGATACCGGAGGGAACAACAGCCGAACCATAAGTTTTAAAGTGGGAGATGGTACTATTATCGTATCAAATGCCGGAAAAACCTGGGAGATTTGAGGGAGAGGATGATGAAACTGAATACAATAATGATAGTTGACGATTCCGCAACATCACGTATGATAATAAAACGGTGCTTCCAGATGGCGGGGTATCAGGATAGTGAGTACCTGGAAGCGGAGGACGGGTTGAAGGCGATGTCCGGATTGAACAGAAGTGATGTGGACATCGTAGTGACGGACCTGAATATGCCCAAGATGGACGGGGGTACCTTTATAAAAAAATTGAGACTTATAGAAAAAACCAAGAACCTTCCTGTTCTGGTCATCTCCAGTATGGGGAGCGAACAGATGGAGAAGGAACTGGAAAAGGGGAGGGTCCTCGGAATTATTCGAAAACCGATGACCCCGGAAAAAGTGATTGAAGTATTGGGGGAGAATTGATGATTGAGATAACTGAAGAAACGGCTCACGCGGCGTTGGTCGCGGCAACACAAAGTACCCTGGGCGAAATGGCTTTTCTTGATGTCCTGGAGTCCACGGAGGCGGTGGAATTTGAAGCTGGACAGCTGCTTTATATCGAGTTTAGCAAACCGATACGGGGAAGGATTCTTCTGGCTTTTCCCTCGGAGATCAAACAGGAAATTGTCGAAAATATTCACGCGACAGCCTGGGAGGATTTATCGGTCAGTGAGATAGACGACTGTCTTTTAGAGCTGCTAAACATTTTGGGGGGGAATTTTTTACGGGAGCTTCACAAGGAGGATACCAAGGTGGTGCTCTCTTTTCCCCACGTGCTATTCAGTCTGGAAGAGATCAGTGACCTGGAAAACTTCAAGGAATACTATTTCGATGCCGAGGGGACACCTTTCGCTGTTTCTCTTTCCCTGCAGGAGGAGAATTGATGAAATCTCTTGTAGTCGAGGATGATTTTGCGAGTCGCAAGCTGATGCAGCGCTACCTGTCTCCCTTTGGAGAATGCGACGTGGTGGTCGACGGGCAGGAGGCGGTGGAAGCCTTCGAACTCTCACTCCTTGAAAATGATCCCTACGATCTGATATGTCTTGATATCATGCTGCCGAAAAAAGATGGACAGCAGGTTCTCAAGGAGATTCGGGCGATGGAACTTCAGCGAAATATTCTGGGAAGCGACGCGGTGAAAGTCCTTATGACGACAGCCCTTGGCGACGCTAAAAATGTGATGAATGCGTTTCGGAGTCAGTGTGAGGGGTATATTCAGAAACCCGTTGGTCGAGAGAAGCTCATCCAGGAATTGAAGGAACTGAATCTCATCTAATAATTGAAAGCGCTTCACTGGGTAGAAGGTGGAGAGGAGAGAAGGTGTTCCCACCTGATCCCCTCAGCGGCCTTTACCCGTCGCTGAAGGCCGGCTCCAAGCACTTCTTTCCAGTAGAGAGGCGACAAGCCCGGTTTCCGCTGCTGTTCACTGCGCAAAAGGGCAATATTTCCCTCCGAAAGGACATCTCCTATCTCAAGATCCTTCAACGCGATGATGGAACGATTGGTGGTTCCGTAGAATTCACGTTCCACCGGGGCGAGTTTTTTTTGTCCGCTCCCGAGGATGCGTTCGACCTGCTCCATACCGAAGAGTCGACGGCATTCATTGAGGATCATTTCCGGGGCTTGAAATTCCATTTCCCGTACAGAACGACACATCTCACCGAACTCGTCCGGTTCAAGCGCTATCGGATCGTCGAGCCCTTCATCAGTCCTGGAAAGGGTAATGTGTTTTTCTATCACCCGCGCGCCCTTTGCGATCGCCGTCACGGGTACCATCAAGGGGTGTCGTGAATGGTCAGATACCCCTACGAGGACATGAAAGAGTTGAGAGAGCAGGGGGAGAAGCTTGAGGTTGTACTCATCTTCGGGAGCGGGATAGGAGGTGATACAATGCAAGAGCGCGGGCTCGGGGGGGCGATCAGTCGAACCATTCTCTTTATACCCCTCAGGAGTACGGACAAAGTCCAGGGCCTTTTCAATATCACTGAGTTCGGAGACCCCGGTTGAGAGGAAGAGCGGTATTCCGTGTACCCTTTTCAGCAAGGGGTAATGATTAAGCTCAGGAGACGCGATTTTGATAGCATCAACCCCAAGCTCCATAAGGAGCTTCGCACTTTCACCTCCGAAGGGAGAGCAGAGAAAGGTGATGTTTTTCTTGTTACAATACTCCTTTAGATCAGCGTAAAAGGAAAAGGGTTTCTCCACATGGCGGAATCTCTCCCAGATCCGCACATCCCTGCCGTGAAGGCGAATGGTGCCTGCTTTCGGATGGACAATCTCGTCGGCGATGACCCATTGGAACTTCACACTGTCGGCGCCGCTCTCAGCGGCGGCATCTATCAGCTCCCTCCACCGTAGTATATCACCACCATGGGAAGTCCCCGCTTCGGCAACTATAAATACCGGGTCCTTCTCACTGAGTCTGTGTGAGCCGAATCGAAAAACCGGCGGATCGGTAAATGCCCGGGCCGGCTCACTGTTTCCGTTTTGTTTCATCGATCATCCTGTACTTGAGATTTCTCAGGGCTCTTGAAAGAGAAACCTTGTAGATATGAGGATTTAAGATACGTTTGTAGGTACTGTCGATCGAAGCGAGTTGACTGAGAGTGTAGTCGCGGATTTTCTTAAGTTCCGGAAGGTCAACACATATTTTGCCGTTTTCCATTTTTTTATGGAGAAGAGAACGGGCATCGGCGTAATTGCTGATTGTAAAATGGGCGTTATAGGACATGGGGTGATAGAAATGGTAGGGTCTGCCGTTTTCGAATTCCTCATCTTCCAGGGTGATCAGGTCGGCCATAGCCTGCCCCTGTTGATCGAAGAAGCGGTATACCTGTTTTGCCCCTGGATTGGTGGTTTTTTCAACGTTGTTGGAAACCTTGAGCGTGGGAATCATAAGACCGTCATTTTCCTTCTGTACGAGTTTATAGACTCCGCTGAAGGCAGCCGTATTTCCCCCCGTGACCAGTTGAGTGCCTACACCCCACATGTCGATGGGTGCCCCGTCGGTTACCAGCTGATGGATAATTTCTTCATTCAGATCATTGGAAACGGTGATATATGCGTCCTCGAGGCCGGCATCGTCGAGTTTTTTTCGAACTGCCGTGCTGAGGTATCCCAGGTCTCCGCTGTCCAGCCGAACTCCAAGCCTTTTGCCCCGCTTTTTGAGTTCCCTCCCGACGGTAATGGCATTCTCGATACCGCTGCCCAGGGTATCATAGGTGTCGATGAGCAGAATAGCCATGTCGGGATAGATGTCGGCAAACTTGTGAAATGATTCCAGCTCCGAACCGTAGGCCATGACCCAGGAGTGGGCCATGGTTCCACTGACGGGGATGTGATAAAGCTTGCCCGCCAGGGTATTTGATGTGGCTGTCGCTCCACCGATATAGGAGGCCCTGGCTGCGGAGAGAGCCCCGTCTCTACCCTGGGCCCGGCGCAGACCGAACTCGAGCAGTTTGCCCCCGTTGGTGGCCAGGTATATCCGCGCGGCCTTTGTGGCTATGAGTGATTGGAAATTCAGAATATTGAGAAGCAGGCTTTCGATGATCTGCGCCTCTATCAGGCTGCTGTGAATTCGAAGAAGGGGTTCTCCCGGGAAGACCACGGTTCCCTCATCCATCGAATAAACTTCCCCGTTGAAGTGAAAATCTCGAAGGTAGGTGAGAAATTCTTCATGGAAATACCCTAGACCCCGAAGGTATTCGATATCTTCATCCTCGAATTCAAACTTCTCCAGTGCATGAAGAAGATCTTCCAGCCCAGCAAAAACGGAAAAGCCGCTTGCAAAGGGCTGAGTACGGAAAAACATATCGAAAACAACAGTGGGATTGCATTTTTTGAGGAAATACCCCTGTATCATAGTAAGTTCATACAGGTCGGTGAGAAGTCCTGAATGTATCATGGTCTCAAGTATATAATATCTCTTGCATTTCAACAATCTGTTGTATAATATCAAACTGATAAGGATAGGTTAAAGGAGGAGAAAAATGCTTAGTTTGATCTGTGATTCATGCAAAAAGGCTATTCCAGGCCCCGAGCAACAGACCGGAGTTGTATACGTCCTGGACAAGTCTATATGCAAGGGATGCGCCAAAAAATTGAGTGGCCAGGTTTCGGAAGAGATGTTAAAACATAAGTCCTATAAATTCAGCGATTATAAAGACACGTATATCAAAACGATACAAAAAATGTGTCGCTAGAAACCGTATGAGAGATACTGTATCAGTTCTGTTCCGCTTCTGAACACGATATAGTAAAGGGCAAAACGGGGCACCCTCAAGAGAGAAGCGAGTAAAAACCTGTGTGTCGGGACTTCCATCATCCCCGCAATCCAGGAGATTGTAGAGTAGGGAATCGGCGTGAACGCCGCCAGCGCTACGCCCCAAGTGCCGTATCTCTCAATCATATCGGTTCCCTTTTCCCGATAATAATCAACAGACCTCTCGACCCACCTTAAATGGGCCAGGCCCCTTCCGATTTGGAAGCCGAAGAATCCTCCAAGAATAGATGCCCCGGACATCGTAAGAACAAGGCTAAAGGGATTCCAGTGTTCGGTAAAAACAAAGATAATATCCGCGGTGGCCGGCACGATAAAGGTGTCTACTAATAACACATAGAGAAAGACCCCGGTGTAGCCGAGGGAGGCGCTAAGCCAGCGGCCCGCCTCGTCGATGAAGGCCCCAAAAAAAAAGTAAATGATGAGATACG
>CAZJIN010000253.1:0-4850 GCA_964545955.1 uncultured Sediminispirochaeta sp. | reverse complement strand
GACCTCTTTTTCCAGGCCGGCCTTGAGTACCCGTCCCTCCTTGAGCAGAAGGGCGTGGGTGGCGATACCCGCCGCGAGGGTCGGATCGTGGGTGGTAAAAAGAATGGTAACCCCCGCGGAGGACAGGGCGGACAGCAGTTTTACCACCCTCCTGCGGTTGCCGGGGTCGAGCTGACTGGTAGGTTCGTCAAGTATCAGCATACGCGGCTCCTGGACCAGAGCCCTGGCGATCATCAGGAGCTGGTGTTCCCCCCCCGACAGACGGGAGGCCGAACGGGTGCGGAGTTCCCCGAGTCCGACCCTGGCGAGGGCCCGGTCGGCGATCAGAATATCGGAATCTCCCGGAATCTGGAGCTGCCCAAGATAGGGAGCTCTTCCCAGGAGAAGGTACTCGAGGACGGTGTAATCGAAGTGTACCCGTTCGTTCTGGGGGACCAGACTCATCATTCGACCCATGCGGCGGCGTGAAAAAGTGGAGATATTTTCTCCCTGAAGAATGATTTCCCCGCTCTCCGGTGCCCGCCACCCGAGACAGAGATCGAGGAGGGTAGATTTTCCCGCGCCGTTTGGACCGAGGATAGCGGTGATACTACCGTCGTCGATATCCATGCTCAATTCGTTGAGTACCGGAGGAGAGTAGGGCCGGTAGCGGTAACTGACCCGCCGGACTTCAAGCAGTTTATCCGACATGGTCTTTGCCCTTCTTTACCCGTCTTCGGGTCAGCAGGATCAGGAACAGACCCGCTCCTATGAAGCTGGTTAGGACACCCAGGGGGATTTCCCCGTCGAGAACGGTACGTGCCAGGGTATCGCATATGACAACGTAAAGGGCGCCAATCAGCATTGCCCCTGGGACGGCGGCTCGACCGTCGGAACTGAGGAGCCTTCTCGAAATATGGGGAACAATCAGACCCACCCACCCGACAATCCCGCTCACCGAGATAGCCGCAGCGGTGACGGCGGTGGCGGTGACGAGCAGGACGATCCTTTCACGAAAGGGTGCCAGTCCCAGGGAGAAGGCGGTGCGGTCGTCCATTGAGAGGAGGTTGAGCCTCCAGCGATAACCGATCATGAGAATCAGGCCGATCAGGGAGACGGGAAGAATGGAACCTATCTGCTGCCAGTTCACGCTGTAGAGGCCCCCCAGCATCCAGAAGGTGATTTCGGGGAGCTGACTCATGGGGTCGGCGATAAATTTCAGGATTCCCACCCCCGAAGAGAAGAGAGCACTCACGGCGATACCCGCCAGGATAAGGCGCAGGACCCACCCTCCGAACTGGAAATGTCGGGCCAGGAGGTAGGATGCCGCCAAGCCGAGAAGGGCGAATAGTGCCGCGGAAATCTGGATGACCCACAGGGATGATGAGAAAAGCACGATACTGAGGGACGCGCCGAAGGCGGCTCCCTGACTCACCCCGAGAAATCCCGGTTCCACCAGGGGATTGGCGAAAATCATCTGAAACACGGAACCCGCGGCGGCCAATCCCGCGCCGAGGATGAGGGCCGCGAGGACCCGGGGCGCCCTGAGGTGCAGTACCAGGTTTCGGGCCAGCAGGTCGTCCCGGAGCGTAGCAAGGCCGATGAGGCCGGGCTTCGGGTATCTTCCGACGAGAAGGGATACCCCCACTGCAAGGCCAAGCAGGAGGGTGAGAAAGAGTAATCTGCGTTTCTGCTGTTTCAGTAGATGCTGCATACCTTCGTCGAATCCGTTCTCAGCGCAGGGCCGCTTCGAGCCGCGGTGCTACGATGTCACGGTAGGTCCGTCCGTCGAGCTTGTACATATCCAAATAAAAATCTTCAATCTCTTCCGGCAGTTCCATATCTGAAAAAAGTGAGGGATGGAGTTTTTTCGCCAGCCACTGTACCCCCAGGATCCAGCGTACGTCCGGTTGGGCCCAGCTGTAGAAATCGGCGGGAAAGGGAAAGACTTTTCCATCACGGCTTGCCCTGAGCTGACGCCACTGAGGGGTGGTCAGGATGTCCTCAAAAAAACTGTCCGAAGGGCTGTGGAAACTGGTAATCACTATGGAGTCCGGGTCCCAGGCGGCGATTTGCTCAAAGTTTACCGTCTTCCAGCCGCTGCCGATGTTAGAATCCGACCAGATCGCGTTTCCCCCGGCGGCTTCTACCTGGTAGGTCTGCATCCAGCCTGCGGGGGCGATGTTGAAGGAGGTATCGCCGCCCCGTACGCTGTAGTAAAGGAGAAGCACGTCGGGTTTTTCATTGTCCTTCAGGGAGGAGACTTTTTTGTCGACTTCTCCAATTCGGGTTTCATAGATCCTGTTTATCTCCTCCGCGCGGTCCTCCATGTTCAACACCTGACCGAGAAGTTCTATCTCATCATGAAAAGATTCCGCGGTTTCCAGAGAGAGGGCGAGAACAGGTATTCCGAGTTTTGCCAAAGGCGCACCGAGACGGTTGTACATGAAATCCTTCACGATGACCAGGTCGGGTCGCTGCGCGATGACCTGTTCGGGACCCACCTCGTGGGGAAGCTTGGTCAATTCAGAGAAACCTTCATCCAGATAGGGGAGGAAATTCCCCAGCCCCTGGTTTGTTTTTCCGATGGCCACAACCTTTTCCCGGGCTTCTTCAAAAAGATAGAAGGTGTTGGCCGTTATCAGTGTGGCTTTCCCGGCGATGACGATACGCTGTGGTTCGGCCGAAAGGGTGACTTTATTGCCGATCGCATCGGTAACCGTCAGGGGATAGGAGACGGGGGATGCCGGGAGATGGAAAACTCCGAAAAAACCTGAAAACAAGAACAGAAAGAGGATCGCTCCGATATTTCTATGTATACATATGTGACGCATAGGGTACTCCTTGAAAAATTGTTGGTTCTCATTGTATACAGCAAAATATAATGGGATGTCAAGAAAAATGAGAATCCCTTTCCAATATATGGAATTCCCTAGCCGGAGACAGCAATTCTCATTTTAGAAGTCTATAAGACTTCTAAAATGAGAATTTGCCTCAAACCCTTAGGAAATTTGGCAATCGCTCATCGGTTGGTGGCATTCTCAGTATGAAAAGTGTTCTACACTTTCCATATTGAGAATTGCTGGACTTGACTTTTTGTACCTCCCCATCTACCCTTGGGTTGGAAAAAATTGATTTCGGGTGATTTTCGGATAGAAGAGAAAAGCAATTTCCATCTGTCCCTTCCTCTTTTCCATACAAGAGGCGCGGCATGGGGAGGTGGGTTTTTCTCTTTTTTTGTGGCCGACAACGGGAGAAGGGTGGACACAATTTTTTTCTTGTGAATCAGCCCGTCTGAGAATCTGCACTTACTTCCAGGGAGGCTTGAGTGGATATCAGTGATTTTACGATGGATTTCTTTTCCCTGAAGGGCAAAAACGCCCTAGTAACGGGGGGCAACTCCGGTCTCGGTCAGGCTTTTTCCCTGGCCCTCGCGAAGGGGGGAGCGAACCTTTTTATACCTGGGCTAAACGATGACGGCGGTGAGACCCAGCGACTCATCAACCGGGAAAATATAGACACCAGGCTTGAGACTATGCGTATAGATCTCACCGAAAAGGGGGCGGCGAAGCGGGTCGTGGACACCTGTGTCGAGAGCCTCGGGTCGGTCGACATCCTCGTCAACAGTGCCGGGCTCTGCATTAACACCACCGTGGAGGAGTTCAACCGGGAACCCTGGGATAGGATGCTGGAGATCAATCTCAGCGCAGCCTTCGAGCTCATCTACGAGAGCTCCAAGCTGATGATACCCCGGAAGCGGGGAAAGATTATCAATATATGTTCGCTCTTCTCTTTTCTCGGGGGACAGTGGTCTCCCGCCTACGCGGCCACGAAGCACGGAATGGTGGGTCTTACGAAGGCCTACTGCGATGAGCTGGCACAGTACAACATTCAGGTGAACGGACTCGCTCCAGGATATTTCGCGACGGAATTGACGCAAAAAACCCGAACCACCCCTGAGGCGAATGCACGGGTCTTGAACCATATTCCTGCAGGGGATTGGGGGAAGCCTACCGAACTGATGGGAGCCATGGTCTTCCTGGCGAGTGACGCTTCAAACTATATGAACGGTCATATTCTCGTTGTCGACGGTGGATATCTGGTGAGGTAGGGAACTATGAGTGAAAAAAAGTGTATTATCGGTATCGACGGGGGGTCACAGAGCTCGAAAGTGGTGATCTACGATCTGCGTGGAAATATCATCGCCTCGGGAAGTGAAAAACTAAAACCCCTGCATATGCCGGAGCCGGGGGTGGCGGAACACCCTGAGGATGATCTCTGGACTACTATGGAAATTGCCTGTCGTCGTGCCCTGGATAATTTCTCCGGGGATCCCTCACGGATTATAGGAGTGGGCTTGTGCACAATCCGCTGCTGCAGGGCACTCCTCAAGGCCGACGGCTCACTTGCATCTCCGGTGCTCAGCTGGATGGACCTCCGACTTTCACGGCCTTACGAACATACCGATTCGGATGTGCGCTATGTGACTACCTCTTCGGGGTATCTAGGATTTCGCATGACCGGTGAGTTCAAGGACACCGCTTCGAACTACGAGGGGCAATGGCCCATCGACAAAGACACCTGGGACTGGAGCGTGAAGCCCGAGGTGCTGAAGCGGTATCAGATACCCCGGGAAATGCTTTTTGACCTTGTGCTACCGGGGGAAATTCTCGGTAAGGTGACCGAAGAAGCTTCCCTCAGAACGGGGATACCCGCGGGACTACCGGTGGTCGCCACGGCCAACGACAAGGCGGTGGAGGCCCTTGGGGTCGGACTTCGCCCGGGACCGAAGGTCCTGATCTCCCTGGGTACCTATATCGGGGGGATGATCTGCGGGGAAAAGAATCTATCCGGGGGGACCTCTTTTTTTT
>CAZJIN010000252.1:0-4858 GCA_964545955.1 uncultured Sediminispirochaeta sp. | reverse complement strand
GTACGCTTCCGGCTACCAGCCCCGACAGGAACAGATGGGGCAACCGTACAGGTGAAGCCGCCGGGGCTCCTCTTGATTTCACAAGCAGGAAGGGGGCCAGTGAAATTGCTCCAAGGGCAAATCGGATCGCATTGAAGGTATATGGTCCCACAAACTCCATACCGGCCCGTTGGGCAACGAAAGCGGTTCCCCAAATAGCGGCTGTCAACAGCATGAGGAAATCGGCGCGTACGGACTGTGTTCTCACAGTGAATACTCCCAATATAAGGTGGAAAAAAAAAGAGGAGGGCAAGCCCTCCTCCTACATGATCAGGTTTTTATACCGTATTTACGGGCTGACATACTATGCAGTATTCTCGGTAAAATGGCAAGAAGTATGAGACCGAAAGGAATCAGAACTAAAGGTGTGAGTTTGAACACACCATATAGGAGGAACATGAGACCGGCGACACTGGCCACTGTAAGGGCATAGGGTATCTGTGTCGATACATGGTCCATGTGGTCCGCCCCTGAAAAGATGGATGAGAGAACCGTGGTATCGGAAATAGGTGAACAGTGATCTCCGAAGATAGAACCGGAGAACACCACACCGGACATCATGACCGCAGCAATGGGATCACCGGTCATGCTGTACACGAGGGGAATGGCTATCGGAGTGAGAATCGTCATAGTGCCCCAGGAGGTACCGGTGGAGAAAGCTATAATACAGCCGAGCATGAAGATAATCAGCGGTATGAAACCGAAGGGAATCGTGCTTCCGATCACGTTGGTCAGATATTTCGCGAGCTGCATGTCCCCGGTAACGGTACCGAGCGTCCAGGCGGATACCAGAATAGCGCAGGCCAGAAGCATCAGTTTGAAGCCGCGGATGATCGTGTCCATCAATTCCGAGATGTTCATTATCCTGTAGATCAGGGCGATAGCGGCTCCGGTCAGTGTCATAGCGGCGGAGCCCCAGAGGAGGGCAAGGGCGGGGTCGGAATCACCAAGCACAGCCATCAGGTTCTTATCGGGACCTTTTCCTGTCCACCAGAAACCGAACAGCGCTACGATGATCAGAACAACTAAGGGTAGTATGAAGGTCTTCATCATCGGTTTGTCAGATTTGGCTTCACCAAGTTCATCGGACACATCCATCATAGGCTGAGCGCCTTCACGGTACGTTTCCCCTGTAGTCATGACCCGATGTTCAGCTTTCAGCATGGGACCAAAATCCTTCTTGCTGATTATTATGTATCCCACAAACAGAACGGCGAAGATACAATACAGGTTCATGGGAATCCCGCGAATATATCCTTCAAAAGCAGATACCTCAGTTATACCGGCCTGATCGATACCTGTCTGGATCATACCGATTTGAAATGCAATCCAATCGGAAATGAAGAACGTTGCCACAGGAGCGGCCGTTGAGTCGACGATATAGGAGAGGCGTTCCTTGGAAACCTTCATGTCATCAAAGATATCCCGGAATACATTTCCTACGATTGCAGCATTGATGTAATCGTTGATAAAAACGATAATTCCGAGTAACCATGCGCCGATACTGGCCTGGTCCCTGTTCTTGATCCGTTTCTTAGCCCAGTTAGTGAGGGCCAGACTTCCCCCAAGGCTCCAGATAAGAGCCACTCCCGAACCCATAAGCAGGTTGAATACCAGCAGATTGGCATTCCAGCTATCGGTTATCGATCCGACAGTTGAATTGAGAGTGTACTCGAAAGCGGCAAACGGATTGCCGGTAGCCATGATAAGACCGCCTGAGAAGATACCGATGATGAGCGAGAAGAGCACGCGCTTTGTGAGGAAGCACAATAGAATCGACACCAACGGAGGTATAATGGCTAATACCCCATAATCTCCTTCCATAACATTTTCCCCCTTAAAAAAGTAGTGACTATTCTGAACGGACAAAAATATTCTCTTTCTGTCCGAGGCAGACTGTAAAAAGTACACATGAAACGGATGATGAGGGCCTGGAAGAATAAGGCATTTATTTACTACTGAGATAGTAACATGGCATTCCTTTATTCACAAGAAAAAAAAAGAATTACTGGAATTGCCTAGGTAAAAACCCCGGGCAAGCTAAAAAGAAAACCGCCCCTTCACAGAAAAGGCATGTCTGGAAGGCGCGATCGCCGCTTCGTCATCCTCCTTACCATAGGTACTGAAAGAACCCGAATAACTCGCTTCCAGCGTAAGGCTCCCGGAACTGTACCAGGTCAGCCCCGGAACCAGGGTCAGGGCCCCCGAATCGGGAGAGAAAATCACCGTCCCGTTCAGATCAACGCTCAATGCGTAGATCGGGTAGAGCAGGTTCAGGAGGGCGTAGTGACGGGAAAAATAACCCGGCCGGTAGAGCTCAGCGAGGGCTGTATAAACCTCGAGGGCTTCATCTGCGCTCCAATCCAGGCTCGCAAGCGCCGACCGGTAATCCGTGCGTTCATCATCGTTGAAGCCCTCGCCGTTGTAGAAGTACTCCGCCGTCATCGACAACTCTCCCGGAAAGGTGTACTGGAGACCTCCGAGGGCCGACGCCCGAAGTTCATCCTTCAGAGTCGGCACGGTCGCAGCACCGTATTCATCGGGAAAACCCGTTCGGCTCCCGTCAAAGAGGGCCGCTTCGCCATAGACTCCCACCCCCGCCAAATCCGCGAAGACCCCGAGTCCCAGGGCGGAGGTCCGTCCGCCCGAATCTGTACCGGCCGCCGCGCCCTCCGAGCCGTCATCAAACAGCTCCGAGTCCAGGAGTCCGTTCAGCTTAACCTCCAGACCGGGAAGGGCGACCGTCAGTTCTCCCCCGATCATCAGGTCTTCGTAGTCCGCCGAGGAGATATCCGATGACGATGAAGGGTCCCCGGGATTGTCCAGAAGGGCGTAGAGCTTCATGTTTGCCCTTCCGTAGGGAAAAAGATTCAACAACAGTGAATCAACTCCGCTGAGCTCAGTATCAGGGTCCGTCGGGTCCTTCGTGGGACTGGCGAAGTTCATGGGATTCCAGCCGTAGCCGTAACCGGTGAGCAGACTCTGTCGCCCCAGCTCCACGCGAAGGGAATCCCCCAGGTACATGAAGACCGAGGCCCGCCGCAGATCCAGGCTGTAGAGACTTTCCGCTTCGGACTGCATTCCCAGGCTCGAGGGGGAAAAGCCGGTCCCGCTTCCCATTGAGAACCAGAGGTCCAGCCCTGTTTCTCCGTCTCCCCCCGAGAGTTTCATTACCACGTCGTGGTCCAGGGTGAAATCCTTCAGTCCCAACACATTTTCCGGATTTAGTACCGAGGCGTAGCCACCGTCCTCAGGGACCACTGCCGTGGCTGTGGCGGTATACTCCCCGCCGAGCCGCGCCTGAGCACCGGCGGAGGGGACAAACGTAAGAAGAAAACCTGCCGTACAGAGAATAATCGGGAGTACTGATTTTTTCATACCACCCCTCCTCACCGGATGGACTCGAGGTAAGCGGTGGAGAAGAGCCGCCGATTGACCCGGGAGGAGTCGAACTCGATCTTCGTTGTTTCCACCACCGTACGGGAATCCTTCGTGTTGCTGCGCATCTCCACGATATAGGGGTATTCCCGGCCGTTGACCTCCCGGTAGTCCCTGAGGTACATCGTTTTGATATTTGCCCCCGCCTCGAAGTACTCCACCTTCAGGTAACGATACTTCTCCGTCTGGACGTAGGCCAGGACTTTTTCATAGGGTGCGTCCCTGCCGGACTTCGGCGTGAGTTCCACCACGAAGCACATGCTTTCGTCCACCTCCTCCCGGCCGACGAGGGAAGCAACGTATTTCTCACCGATTCCCTGGTTTCCCTCCCCCATGTCGGCGTAGGAAAAATCACTCCCCCCGGCGGCGTTCTTCTTGGCCGAGGAGGAGAGCTTACGGATACGGCCGGTAGAGCTGAAGCGCACCCACAGGTCGTCCTCTATCATGAGGTAGGCCGTGCCCTTCATCCGGGCGGGAGCACGGTAGATCGACAGGGAGTGGTAGTCTCCCCCGATCTCCATCCCGTAACTCTCCATCTCCTGTACCGGCAAGGTCCGACCGGACCGATGGATGGTCAGGGTACTCTCCGAGTAGATCCGACTGCCCGTGAAGGCCTCATCGGCCCGTTCCACTATCTCTTCGGCGGACTGGCCCGCCGCAATACCCGTTACCAGTACCGCGAGGGCGCACAAAAGAATTAAATGCTTCATGAGTAGATATTTCATGGCTTACTCCTTTTTCCGGAATTCCAGGGCTGAATATTGAGATTGAGCTTTTCCACCGCGATCTGCAACAGAGCGGGGTGCAGTAGAATTGAAAAAAGAAAGGCAAAACCGATCGCCACCGGCAGTACGATCCCCGTGCTTCTCATCGCCCTCATCGGCGACGGAATGAAGGAGGCGAAGGCGATGATCGTGGTGATACTCGTCAGCAGGACCGCGGTTCCGGTCTTCGCGACCGCCCTGGCAATCCCCCCACGCCCCTCCAGGCGATAGCGGTGACTGATATGCACGGCATCGTCCACCCCGATTCCGATCAGGAGGGGAAAAGCGATGATGTTGATGAAATCCACCTCTATTCCGGCATATCCCATCACGCCGAAGAGAGCCGCGAAGGCACAGATAAGCGGGACCATGGTCAGCAGCACCAGCTTGAGGTTGCGAAAATCCAGAAGCAGGAGAACAAAGATCGCTATGACCGCCGTGATGCCCGCCCTGGTGGAATCGGTCTCAGCCATATCGTTAAGAACGCTGCTGGCCAGGACCATACCCGTTGCCCGGTCGGTCACGCTCGCCACCTGGGTGGTGAAAATCTCCCGAAAGTCCGGCTCCCAGGGATTACGAGTCGGTGCTATCATCATGAGATACTCCTCCCCGTCGCA
>CAZJIN010000251.1:0-4872 GCA_964545955.1 uncultured Sediminispirochaeta sp. | reverse complement strand
CCTTGTGGAACCGGGACTGGTTCGACATACCGGGGGAAAGGGACTCGTCATAACCGGCCGTGAACCCGGAAGCGCGGCTCCCCGGCCGGAGGAGCTGCTCAATCTTTTTGAAAAGGCCGGTATCCCCTTGGAGTGGTATGAAGACCCGCTTCCCCCGAGCTGGTCAAAATTCGTTTTTATCTCTCCCTTTGGCCTGATCACCGCGGTGAGCGGGAAAACTATCGGTGAGGTCCTCGACGATCACGGCTTGAAGAGAGATGTTGAGGGGATGATGAAAGAGGTCGTCGCGGTGGCCCGTGGAAAAGGTGTGGAACTCCCGGAGGATATAGTGGAGAGGACTATGGAGAAGGCCGCAGGCTTTCCACGGGATACCAAAACTTCCCTGCAGAGGGATGTGGAACAGGGAAAACCGAAGGACGAGCGTGATCTCTTCGGTGGCGCGCTTCTTCGCCTCGGTGAGCAGGCGGGAGTTCGGACGCCCCTCACGGAGCAGTATCTCAGGGCGCTTCACCCATAGATGTTTCATTCCTGGACGCCTCACCCGCTTCACCTCTGCGGACGAAGCCCATAAGGAAGAACGCCGCGAACATACACACCGAGGCGCTGAGAAAAATCACCCTGGGACCAAAAAGATCCCGTAGCACACCGGTGATGCCCGGCGCCACGATTCCCGCCCCCTGGGAAAAAAAGTAATAGAGTCCTGTATAAATGCCCATGTTCGCAAAGCTTGCCATCTGCCACAGCATCGGAAAGGAATTCGTCACCACGGAGACCCAGAAAATTCCAAAGAGGAAGAGAATCATCCAGAAGCTCAGAAAGGTAGCCCTATGGGAGAGCCCCAGCAGATTACTGACGGGGAAGTGGAGGAACAGTAGAAAAGTGATAAAAGTCAGCGCAAGCAGGGATATCCGGATGGTCTTTTTTCTCCCTATCCTGTGGGCTATCACACCGGAAGGAATGGCGAACAGGGCGTACGCGATGCCCACCATACCGGCGGAGAGGGCGGAGGTACCCGGTTTCAGGCCCAGAAAGTCGACTCCGTAGATACCGATCCACGGTAGAACACCCTGGTAGGCGATGAACCAGAGGAGCAGCGCGAAAAGAATGAAAATCGCGCTCTTTTCCCTGGCCCCCAGGATCAATTTGAGAGATTTGATGACCGGAATCTTTTCTTCCTCCCCCTCCTGTTTCGCGTTGGATTTTTCCCTGACAAAACTAAAAAGGAGTATCGTAGCGACAATCACCAGGAGAGCGGAGAGCAGAAAGGGAAGGTTTCCGATATAGGCATCTTCAGCTCCCCGTACCGTGGTACCGGCAAAGGGCACCAGGGTATCACCAAAGACGGGAAGTCTGATCTTTACATCGTAAAGTCTGGCCAGAGCTACCGTGCCTACGATGGCGGCGATTCCGCCCATGGTGTTGATAACCCCGTTCGCCTCGGAGCGAAACTCCCGGGGAATGATGTCGGGCATGAGCGCCACCACGGGACCCCTTGCGGCCTGCTTGAACAAATTGAGAAAAAATATCACCACCACCAGAAAGGCAAGGGACTGGAGCGCGGCTCCCGGAAGCATACCGAAGAAAACCGCGGTCATGGGCAGGGTGACGATGATAAAGGGCATTCTTCGTCCGATGGGAGTGCGGGTCCTGTCGGAGATAGCCGCTACAATCGGAATCAGCAGCAACGCAAAGAAATTGTCCACCCCCATGATCAGTCCGACAATCCCGTCCGATTTTATATAGTGGGTTAAAAACATCGGGACGTAGGTATCATAGAGGGGATCCATTAGTCCCATGGTGAAAAAACCGAGGCCGATCACAAAGGTGATCCCATAGTACCCCTTCATCGAAATCTTTTTTTTCGACATTCTTCGTACCTCCGATGGCATAGGTCAGGCGCTTCAGCTCACACACAATAGATCGACCATGGGGGAAAGTCAACGGTGAGAAAGGGGATGCGTACGGGGTCGGTAATCGCTTTAACCGGAGTCTCTCTAAAGTGAATCGGTAATCCCTAATTTGGTGATTCTGAGCGGAGAAGCACAAAATCCGTGCAGGGTAAATAAATTTTTAAATTTTTCAGTTGATGATTGCGAAAAAGATTAGTATTTTTTTATCAGTAATACAGTGTATTCCACTCTAAACTCTAAAACACATTTTAAAGAAGCGAGGTAGAATCATGGCGAAACAGCTAACGTTCAATGAAGAGGCCCGGAGGGCTCTCACCCAGGGGGTACAGAAGCTATCCAATGCGGTGAAGGTAACACTGGGTCCGAAAGGACGCAATGTTCTGCTTGATAAAAAGTTTGGCGCACCCACAGTAACAAAAGATGGTGTGTCGGTTGCCAAAGAGATCGAGCTTGAGGACCCCTTTGAAAACATGGGTGCTCAACTCCTGAAGGAAGTTGCTACAAAGACCAACGATGTAGCGGGAGACGGGACCACCACCGCAACAGTTCTTGCGTATTCCATCATCAAAGAAGGAATGAAGAGTGTTGCAGCGGGGATCAGCCCGATGGGGATCAAGCGCGGTATCGACAAAGCCGTCGAACTTGCGGTTGATGAAATCAAAAAAGCGTCCAAGGAAATCAAGGACAAGGAAGAGATTGCCCAGGTAGCCTCCATTTCGGCGAACAACGATCGAGAAATCGGTGACGAGATTGCCAATGCGATGGAGAAGGTGGGAAAAGACGGCGTTATCACCGTGGAGGAATCGAAGAATATCGAGTCCAGCACGGACTTTGTCGAAGGTATGCAGTTTGACCGCGGATATCTTTCACCCTATTTTGCGACGAACCGGGAAACAATGACCGCAGTCCTTGAGGATCCCTACATCCTCATTTTTGACAAGAAGATTTCCAACATGAAAGACCTTCTGCCTATTCTCGAGAAGGTAGCCCAGGCCAACAAGCCGATTCTTATTATTGCCGAGGATGTGGAAGGTGAAGCCCTTGCTACCCTCGTGGTCAACAACATTCGTGGAACCCTGAGCGCTGTCGCGGTCAAGGCACCCGGATTCGGCGATCGCCGCAAGGCAATGCTGGAAGATATCGCTATTCTGACAGGCGGTCAGGTGATCTCCGAAGAGCTCGGGCTCAAGCTGGAGAACGCGGATATAGAACAGCTCGGCCGTGCAAAATCGGTGAAGGTGGAGAAAGAAAATACCACCGTTATCAGTGGTGAAGGCAAGGAAACCGACATCAAGGACAGAATTGCCCAGATCAAAGCACAGATAGACGACACCACCAGTGACTACGATCGTGAAAAGCTACAGGAGCGCCTCGCCAAATTGGCCGGTGGTGTTGCGGTGATCAATGTGGGAGCCGCCACGGAGACGGAGCTGAAGGAAAAGAAGCATCGTGTTGAGGATGCCCTGTCTGCTACCCGCGCGGCAGTGGAAGAGGGAATCATCCCGGGTGGTGGAATCACCCTGATTCAGGCTGTACACGCCCTCGAAAAGGTTGATCTTACACCTTTTAATGAAGAGGAAAGGGTTGGATTCAAGATTGTTCGCCGGGCCCTTGAAGAGCCGATCCGTCAAATCGCCATTAACGCCGGCCTTGACGGTGCCGTGATAGCCGAGAAAGCCAAGCATGAGAAGAAGGGTATCGGTTACGATGCGTCGGCGATGGAATGGACCGACATGATCAAAGCCGGTATTATCGATCCTGCCATGGTGACCAGAAGCGCACTGCAGAACGCCGCATCTATTGCGAGTCTGCTCCTGACTACCGAATGCGCGGTGACCGACCTTCCTGAAAAAGACGACGGAGGCGCCGGTGCTGCTGCCGCGGGAATGGCCGGCATGGGCGGCATGGGCGGCATGGGAGGAATGGGCGGCATGATGTAAGTCGCTTCTTCCCTGTATTGAATACTAAAATGAGGGGCTTCTTTGCAGAAGGACTGCGGGAAGTCCCTTTTTTATGATAGTATCTGGTCGGGAGGATCTGAGATGAAGAGAGAAGATTTTATTTTTACGATAGGGTACTCAGGAGATACCGCCCTCGTGGATGGACAGGCCAAAAAGGAGTATTACCAACTTTCCCTTCAGGAGCTTATTGAGAAGGGCCTCTGGCGGGCGGCATTCTGTGAAGCTCTGTTTGATGATAACCTGGAGAATATGGAGCTGGTAGTGGCAAAATACAACCAGAAAAGCGGTGCCGATTTGAAATCGGTCCATGATATGAAGAGAATGCTCGGTGTCTATGATGTCCCGAAAAATATCGGCAAAATAAAGGTTCTTTAAGATGTGGTCCATGGTATTGCTGGAATTGATTGTGCTGTCTTGACTATGGACTGTAATCATGGTATTTTTTTTGGACTTCCCTAATATTTTTATTGAGAGGATTGTTAAAAAATGATAAATCTATTTGCAAATGCAGTAGTTCTGATGGGCGCACCCCAGGGTGGCGCGGCAGGAGGGAACACCTCCGGTCAGATGATGACGACCTTTGTGACCTTCGGACTGGTGATTCTGATTTTTTACTTTCTTATAATCAGACCACAGAACAAGAAACAGAAACAGACCCAGAAAATGATCGCCGCTCTGAAGAAGGGCGACAGGGTATCCACGATCGGTGGTATTCGCGGGACCATTGCCTCCGTTAAGGATACGGTCGTGGTGTTAAAAGTTGATAACGCGGTCAAGATCGAATTTTCAAAGAGCGCAGTTGCTGCCGTTCTTGATAAGAAACAGGATGTCAAAGACTCTGAAGAGGATTCTGAAGACGCTGAAGAAAAAGAGTAGCAACATTTTTCGAGTACAATACTAACTAATCCCACAGTCGGAGTTAACGTATGAGCAAACGTGGACGGTTACTGGTTGTAGTTCTGGTGCTGATTATAAGCGGTGTTTTTCTCTATCCAACCTTT
>CAZJIN010000250.1:0-4882 GCA_964545955.1 uncultured Sediminispirochaeta sp. | reverse complement strand
ATAGAAGCTTTCACCAACACGCTTTTTATCCTCTATCAAAACGAGCAGGTCAACATACACGGTTTCAACTCTTCCACCACACAAAAAATGGAATATGCAGCCTTTATCCACCGCACTATCAGTGAAAAAGCCCGCACCTCCCACGGCAAGTGGCACCGCTTCAATGATCGTTCTATGTGGAACGCCCTTGGTTTTTCCGCAAAAAACAGGTAAGGTACTGCTCATGAAATTGTGGATAAAGTACATTCTGGCAACCATCATCGGCATTCTCATCGGGACGTACGTGTTCCCGCCGGGAAACGCCCCCTTTGAAAACCTTCGGTTCACCACGCAGATCATACTCCATATCGGCAGATACGCCATGCTTCCGATGGTTTTTTTCTCTCTCGCCTACGGGGTATACCGCCTGAGACTTGACCGAAGGATTCTCGTAATCCTGGGCAAAATAGCGGTGATCATCATCAGCAGCAGTATCATCCTGATTGCAGTCGGAACCCTCGCGGTGATTCTGCTCGACCCCGAACGAATACCCATAATCATAGAAACAGAAACGGTCCATTCACTTCCCACATTCAGAGAGATGATACGTGCGATTTTCCCCGCTAACCTGTTTCGCCTCTTTATAGACAGCGGTGATTTCATGTTTCCCCTGGTTCTTTTTTCGCTATTTCTCGGCCTCAACTTCACTTTTGATAAAGTTCTCACCCGCCCCACGGTCCAACTCTTCGACTCGCTCTCGCGAATCTTTTATCATATCTCCAAATTTGTAAATGAGATACTTGGCCTCGGAATCATAGTTCTGGCTACGGGTTTTGTGGTCCACCTTCGTCAAACCGAAGAGATAGGACTCTATTCACAGCTGATTCTCCTCCTGGGACTACTCGCGGCGTTCATCATTTTAGGACTCTACCCGTTGCTGCTCTACTTCTTTGCCGGCCGACAGAATCCCTACCGACATTTGTACGCGATTCTTGCTCCCTCTATCGCAGCGTTTTTTTCCGCGAACAGCTACTTTGCCCTGGTCCCCCTGACTGCCCACGTGAAGGAAAACTTAGGAGTCCCCCGAAAAATCGGGGCTACGGCCCTGCCGCTTTTTACCATTTTCTCAAAAGCCGGTACCGCAATGGTCACAAGTATAACCTTTGTGGTGATACTGAAGTCCTATTCCAGCCTCGGTATCGGCTTCAGCGAGATCACCTGGATAATGTCTTTGAGTTTCAGCCTCTCCCTTCTTACCAGCGCGGTTCCAGGCTTCGGCGTGGCGGCGGCATTGTCCGCCCTCTGTGCCCTGTACGGGCGCGGAATTGAGAATGAGTTTCTGATTATTTACCCAATACTTCCTATTCTGGGAAGCTTCGCCGTCTTCCTCGATGTGGTTACTTCAGCTTTAGGGACCGTTGTGATCACGCATTCAGAAGAAGAACAGAAGGCTATATACCTAAAAGACTTCATTTAACACAGTTCATCGACACATGGTGTTAATTGTTATTTAAGCCTATTCCCAAAAAGGATTTGTCATTTTGGAATAATCAAATTGACCTAACTCTTATTCCTGAAAAGAATAAAGACGAAAAAACACCAAGCTTCGACAAACTGTCTAGTCAAGGCCGATGCTGAAACCCAACTGCAAGCCATCCGAAAGCGGCAAGCCGCTCCCATCCCATGTTCGATACAAAGGCAGATGTACTGAGAATCGAAGCAACAGTGATATGTCCTTGAACACGGGCAGGGATGCCTGTAGAGCCACCATTGGCAGAAAAAAACTTCCCCCCGAGTAGAGATTGGGGATGATTTTTCCCGAGGTAGCCTCATCACCCCATGCCTTCAGGGGTATGGGAAAAGAAAAGCCCATGCCCGTTTCAAGGGAGTAAATGCCTTTTTCTCCCTCGATAAAAACCCAGCGGACCGCGGTATCTACCTGGGGTACCAACGTCGTCAACTCACGCCATTCCACATCGGTTACGACGGCATAATCGGATTCGGTATTGTAGTAGTAGTAGAGTGTAGACAGGTTCAGTCCCGTGACCAGGAAGAAGGGCCCTTCACCAAGGAGGAAAGGAACTTTGAAGCCGAGCGCCCGGGTCCAAACGGCAGCCGAGGAAGCTTCCAGGTCGGAGGTATCAACTCCGATTCGGCGCATTTCGAACTGCCATTCGAAGGACTGGATACTGAAAGCACTGAGATTCGAAACCGGTAGGAGCAAAAACAGGACCAGGAGTATCGCCGGCAGTCCGATTTTCCGAAATCTAAGCTTATCCATACAGATACTATACCACACTCCAATAATGAAATCGACAAGAACCATAAAACTACTCACAGCTACTCACAGCTACTCACAGCTCCCGGTACCGGGAATCAGGGGTTGCATGCTTGACGGTGTGAGACGGAGCGTACTACGATCGGCTTATGAATATAAAAATCATTCTCAGTGTGTGTGTTGCTTTGCTTACCGGGGCCGCGATTGCGCTACAATCTACCCTGAATGGACGGGCGGGCGCGGCGATCGGGCCAATACGGACGGGCTTGCTGGTCAATGCCCTGGGCGGAAGTATGGCACTGCTGGTGCTGGCGGGGGTGTTTCTTTTTTACGGGAAGGGTTTTATCGATGGTGTCATGCTGCGGGGAACAGAGACGGGACCGCAGGGGATGGGATCGACTTTATTTATTGTCGGGGCGGCGGGTTTCCTCGGAATTCTTATAATCGTCGGGATTTCCTTTGCCGTTCAGGTGGCGGGTGTTACTGCTGGGCTCTCAGCGGTGATTCTTGCACAGCTGGTGGTGGGAATGATTATCGATTCGGCGGGTGTCGGGAGCGCGGGGGTAATCGCCGCGGATCCTCGAAGGATTCTGGGGGTTTTAGTGATGGCCCTTGGGGTATACCTCCTTGTTCCGAAGGCCTGAGAGGTCTGTCAAGGCAGACAGAGGTGCTGTTAGGGATTGTTAGTCCGAAAAGTCGGGGTGGAACTTGCGGTAGAAGGTACCGGGGACCAGAAAACTCAGGCTGCGGGGATAGACCGTAATGGTCAGTTCGTGTCGCCCGGATATGTGATTCAGGGGAGCAGCCTGCAGTTCACCGTCGATGTGGTAAAAAAAGGGCTTTTCACCGGAGATAGTGCATTTTGAGATTTCGTAACGTTCGATAACGGGTTTACCCTTTCGGATGAGTTTCTTGTTGATGTTACCGTGACGGCCGGTCCAAAGGAGGAGGCCGTTTTTCAGGATTGAGAAACTGTCGAGGAAGTTGAAGAGGTAAAGATCCATTTTTCCGTCATTGCAGACAACGTCCGGACAGACTTTGAAGAGCCGACCGTAGTAGGGACGGGTCCCGACTTCAAGCATGGGAACCGCCGTGATGCGATTGAGCTGTTCAAAGGGGAACTCCGCGTTAACCCGATAGCCGTGGTAGGAATATTTCCCCTTGAAGAGGGCGATGTGGAATTGAGGGCTGTGAAAGTCGTAGTTGAAAAAGGTTTCGACGGTGGAAACGGCGTAGTTGAGAAGGCCCGGATGGGGATGTCCGGCGTGTTTGCCCCGGGTTTTTGCCCTTCGGTTGCGTTGTTCCAGGACCTTCACGTCGAAGCCAATGCCGACGAGCTGGCCGAACTCACGATGGTCTCCGTGGTCAATGCCAATGAGATCGACAGGTTCGACCCAGTCGTTGAGGGTACTTTCGGCATAGGTTCGCAGTTGCTTCTTAAGGGAAAAGGGGACCTCGTAGGAATCCTGGATGCCGTTGCCGCTTCCGCCCCGTAAAAAACCGATAGCCTTGGCACCGTTGGTGTTTTTTTCCCGGAGCGAAGGTTCGAGCAGGGTGTTGATCGTGTCGTGTGCCGTGCCGTCGCCACCCCAGACCAGGAGATATTTGCGCGGGCTTTTTCCGAAATCCCGGACACAGTCGATGAAGTGCGCGCGGCTGCGGCTTTCCACGATTCGGGCAAAATTACTGCGTGTAGTGATTTTGCGCAGGTTTTTTACATACTGGGGAAAACGGCTGGGGTTGATGATCAACTCGCAGTTCCCGAAATCGGCTCCTTTCATTTGGTCCATGTCTTTCATTTAGCTCACACCTTTCATTTGGTCCACCTCGTGGGGTGAGGGATTATACATGAAAATATTTTTCCAGGTTTGAACCGCCGCGCTTCAGTTTTTTTTCAAGGGAGAGAAGAAAAAGAACGAAGGGTACCGCCGCGGCGGAGGTTATCAGGGACCAACTGACCGAGGGGGATTGGCCCTGGTAGTTATGGAGGAGCAATTCCAGAGACAGCACAAATAAGGCCATGCAGAGGAGGGCCATGGCAATCCCGCCGGGTACGAAAAATCTGAAACGCCGAATGAGGAAGACCGCTTTCAGAATGAGGACCCCTAAGATCGCCGTGAGCGGCAGGGCAAGGTCCAAAAACCAGGAACGTCCCGGGGTAAACAAATCGAGAAAAAAGAGAAAAAGCGCGAGGTTCACCACTTCAAAGATGATCTGAAGATAGGTTTTTGAATGGATTCCGGAGGGAAGGATTACCGCGAGCCAGAGAAAAACAATGGAAACCAGGGGTATTCTGGACCAGGTGAGATCAGCCCCATAGGCGAGATCAACGGCCCCCACCACAATCACCCCGGCGAGGGCAAAAAAGCTGAATATTTCCCGGAAGAGAAAGGCCCTTTGCTCATCCCGTGCTTCCATTCTCTCCTGCACCTGGAGTTCCAGTCCGTTTTTGTCACCGTGACTTTCTTCCAGGGGTGTTTTGCAGAGGGGACACACCAGGGTCCCGGGTTCCAGTTCGACTCCGCATTTTCGGCACATCGGCATTGTTTATTCCTCCTTCAAGCTGACCGGTATCCCCCGATCAACCAGGTGGGTAAAAAAAAGTCTTTCCAGTCTTCTCTCTTC